>NZ_JBFUCB010000723.1:0-2836 GCF_056405435.1 Rhizobacter sp. P1_G5
ACGTAGACGCGGTCGAGCTGGAACTCCACCGCGCCGACGCGCAGCACGTCGCCGGCCACCACGCTGCGCCGCGGCTGCTGCATCGCCTCGCCGTTCAGCAGCGCGCCGGCGGTGCCGAGCCGCTGCACCGAGACGACCAGCTCGCCGACGCTGAACAGCAGGTGCTGCGGCAGCACGTCGCCGCCCGGCAGCATCACGTCGCAGTCGCCGGCCGAGCCGACCAGGTTCGCGCCCGGCTTCAGCGCGATGGTGCGGCCGCGCAGCGCGCCGTTCAGGAAGCGCAGGCACCAGGAGGACGGCGCGACGGCGCCTGCCGGCGCGGGGGATGCGGGCAGTGCACTCATGCTCATCCTCCGGGGGCCGGGGCGCGCGCCACCGCCGGCAGCACCAGCCGCGGCGTCAGCAGGTAGAAGCGCTCCATGTTGGCGCGCGACTTCTCGGTGTACTTGAACAGGTTGCCGAGCAGCGGGATCGCCGACAGCACCGGCACGCCGGTCACCGCGTTGATCGTCTCCTCCGACGAGAAGCCGGCGATCAGCAGGCTCGCGTTCTCGTCGACCATCGCCTGCGTGTTGACGGTGCGGCGCCGGATGATCGGGATCTGGTCGACGCTCGCGGCACTCAGGTCGCCATCGGCGATGTCGATCGACATCATCAGGCTGCGCGCCGGCTGCTCGTCGATGATCAGCGGCGTCACGCGCAGCGAGGTGCCGGCGGTGATGGTGAAGAGGCCCGCGTCCTGGAAGCCGTCGACGCGCACATGCAGCTCGCTCAGGTTCTCCAGCACCGCCTCGGTGTTGTTCAGCGTCAGCACCTTGGGCCGCGCGACGAAGTTGGCGGTGCCGGTCTTGGTCAGCGCGCTGACGCGGGCCAGCAGGAAGTTGCGCAGCTCGTTGCCGATGGCCGCGGTGAACACGCCGCCGGCCGGTGTGGTGGCACCGGTCTGGCCGGCCTCGGTGCTGGCACCGCTCCAGGTCAGCGGCTTGCCGTTGCCGGCCCCCACCTGCAGGTCGGCATGGCGGCCGTGCAGGCGCCAGTCGACGCCCAGCGTGTCGAGCGTGTCGCTGCTGATGTCCATGATCGTGACCTCGATCTCGATCAGGCGCGGGCGCGAGTCCATCGCGGCGATCAGCCGCTCGTACTGCGCCATGCGGTCCGGCAGGTCGCGCACCAGCACCGCGTTCATGCGGGTGTCGGCATGGAACTGCGGCAGGTCGTTGCTGGGCGTGAAGTTGTCCAGCGTGCTGTCGCTGCCGCCCGCCGCGCCGGCGTCGCCGGTCGAGCCCATCTCGACCTTCGGCACGTTCAGCGATTCGCCCGAGCTCAGCTTGAGCTGGCGGCTCGCGCCGACGCGCATCGCGACGCCCGATTTGCCGTCGCCGCCGGCGCGCCCGTTCTTGCGGCCGTACAGGCTGCGCAACACGTTGGTGACGCCGGGCACCAGCAGGTCCTTGCCGGAGCGGTTGACGCGCACGTCGCCGGCCCAGGCGTACTTGAGCGGAAACAGCCGCACCTCGGCGTAGTCGGCCAGCGCCGCCTTCTGGTCGGCCAGCTTGACCACCTGGCGCACCATGTCGACATAGCGCTTCGGGCCGGAGACATACAGGCTGCCCTCGCGGTCGTTCGCGCTGACCGGGTAGCGCGGGTCGACGATCTTCAGCCGCGCCAGCATCTGCGTCACGCCGGAGCCGCTGCCGGCGGTGATCGGCAGCACCTCGCTGCGCGCCTCGCTGGCCGGATCGATGTAGACGAAGGCGCCGTCGTAGAACCAGGTCAGGCCGTAGGTGGTGCAGACGCTGTCGAGGATGCTCTGCGCCTGCATCGTGAACTTGCCGCTGATCATGCCGCTGACCTTCGAGTCGACGACCGCGGTCAGGCCTTGCGAGGCCACCACCTCGCGCAGGAAATCGGCCAGCGGCTTGTCGTTGGCGACGATGCTGAGCGTGCGCGGCTTCCAGCGCACCTCGGCGGCGTGCAGCGGCGGCGATGCCAGGGCCACCAGCATCGACAGGAGCAAGGCGGCGGCCCTCATGGCAGCTGCGCCACGGTCTGGAACGCCCGCTCGGCGAAGCGCAGCACGTCGCGCCCCAGCCAGCCGGCGCTGACGACGATGGTCAGCATCACCGCGACCAGGCGCACCGACTGGCCGATGCTCTGGTCCTGGATCTGCGTGACGGCCTGCAGCACCGCGACGACCAGCGCCGACAGCGTGGAGACCACCACCACCGGCAGCGACACCCACAGCACGATCAGCAGGCCGTCGCGGGTGATGTCGAGGAGATCGTGTGGCGTCATTCAGTCGGCCTTCGGGTTGGTGATCCAGCCGACCGGCTGCAGCGCGACGTCCTCGTCGACCTCCTGGTACGACAGCACGACGAGCTGCGGCAGCACCGGCTCCAGCAGCGTCTTCACATAGCGGCGCACGTCCGACGAGGTGACAGCGACCACCCGGTGCGCGCTGCCCTCGGCGATGCGGCGCGCCTGGTCGCGGATGTCCTGCGTGACGGCCGGGCTCAGCAGCAGCAGGTTGCCGCGCGGCCCGCGCTCCACCGCGCCCTGCACGCGGTCGAGCAGGGCCACCTCGAACAGCATCGCCTGCAGCTGCCGGTCGGCGCCGACGAAGCGGCTGGTGATGTAGCGGCCGAGCGCGATGCGCACCAGCTCGGTCAGCGCGATCACGTCGGCCTCCTTCGGCGTCCAGATCACCAGCGCCTCGAGGATGGCGTTCAGGTTGCGGATCGGGATGCCTTCCTGCAGCAGCCGGCGCAGCACCTCGACGATGCGCTGCAGCGGCACCACGCGGGCGGCCTCGGCGGCCAGGTCGGGCGCGTCGCGC
>NZ_JBFUCB010000724.1:0-2828 GCF_056405435.1 Rhizobacter sp. P1_G5
ACCGAAGACACCGCCGTCAAYGSCTCSGGCAACCTGACCACCGGCGGCACCCTGTCCGTCGCCGACGTCGACAACGGCCAGGCCGTGTTCCAGGCCCAGGCTTCCACTGCCGGCACCTACGGCACCTTCACGCTCGCCACCGATGGCACCTGGACCTACACCGCAGCCAACGGCAACGCCGTGGTCCAGGCGCTTCGTGCCGACCAGTCGCTGACCGAGACCTTCTCGGTCAAGAGCGCCGACGGCACCAGCTCGTCGGTCACCGTCACCATCCACGGCACGAATGATGTGGCCGTGATCAGCGGTGCCACCTCGGGCGCCGTCACTGAAGACACCGCCGTCAACGGCTCCGGCAACCTGACGACCGGTGGCACGCTGTCTGTCGCCGACGTCGACAACAACCAGGCTGTGTTCCAGGCTCAGCCGGCCACGGCCGGCATCTACGGCACCTTCTCGCTCGCCGCCGATGGCACGTGGACCTACGCAGCAGCCAACAATAACGCCACGATCCAGGCGTTGCGTGCCGATCAGTCGCTGACCGARACCTTCWCSGTCAAGAGCGCCGACGGSRCCAGCTCCTCTGTCACSGTCACCATCCAGGGCACGAACGACGCAGCKGTCATCTCCGGCGCCACCTCCGGCTCCGTCACCGAAGACACCGCCGTCAACGGCTCTGGCAATCTGACCACCGGTGGCACCCTGTCCGTCACCGACGTCGACAACGGCCAGGCGGTGTTCCAGGCTCAGCCTGCCACTGCCGGCACCTACGGCACCTTCACGCTGACATCGGCCGGCGTGTGGACCTACGCAGCCGCCAACAGCAACACCACGATCCAGGCSCTGCGCGCCGATCAATCGCTGACCGARACSTTCWCSGTCAAGAGCGCTGAYGGCACCAGCTCSTCKGTCACSGTCACCATCCACGGCACGAACGACACCGCTGTCATCTCCGGCGCGACCTCGGGTTCCGTCACCGAAGACACCGCGGTCAACGGCGCCGGCAATCTGACGACCGGCGGCACCCTGTCCGTCGCCGACGTCGACAACGGCCAGGCCGTGTTCCAGGCTCAGCCTGCCACTGCAGGTACCTACGGCACCTTCGCGCTCGCCACCGACGGCACGTGGACTTACGCAGCCGCCAACAGCAACGCGACGATCCAAGCCCTGCGCGCCGATCAGTCGCTGACCGAAACCTTCACCGTCAAGAGCGCCGACGGGACTTCTTCGAGCGTCACGGTCACCATCAAGGGTGTCAACGACGCTGCCGTCATCTCCGGCGCCACCTCGGGTTCCGTCACAGAAGACACTGCGGTCAACGGCTCCGGTAACCTGACCACCAGCGGCACCCTGTCCGTCGCCGACATCGACAACGGCCAGGCCGTGTTCCAGGCCCAACCTGCCACCGCGGGCACCTACGGCACCTTCACTCTCGCCGCCGAYGGCTCCTGGACTTATGCAGCTGCGAACAGCAACGCCACGGTCCAGGCGCTGCGTGCCGATCAGTCGCTGACCGAGACCTTCACGGTCAAGAGCGCTGAYGGCACCARCTCCTCTGTCACGGTCACCATCAAGGGTGCCAACGACGCCGCCGTCATTTCCGGCGCAACCTCCGGCTCCGTCACCGAAGACACCACTGTCAACGGTTCTGGCAACCTGACCACCGGTGGCACGCTGTCCGTCGCAGACGTCGACAACGGCCAGGCGGTGTTCCAGGCTCAGCCCGCCACMGCGGGCACCTACGGCACCTTCACSCTYGCCACYGAYGGCACCTGGACCTACGCCGCYGCCAACAACAACGCCACGGTTCAGGCGCTGCGCGCTGATCARTCKCTGACCGAGACCTTCTCCGTCAAGAGCGCYGAYGGGACCTCGTCGAGCGTCACSGTCACCATCCAGGGCACCAACGACGTCGCGGTGATCTCCGGTGTCAATACCGGCTCCGTCWCSGAAGACACSGCYGTCAACGCYTCCGGCAACCTGACCACCGGCGGCACCYTGTCCRTCGCCGATGTCGACAAYGGCCAGGCCGTGTTCCAGGCTCAGCCCGCCACTGCTGGCGCCTACGGCACCTTCACGCTCGCCACCGACGGCACCTGGACTTATGCAGCTGCGAACAGCAACGCCACGGTCCAGGCGCTGCGCGCCGATCAGTCGCTGACCGAGACCTTCTCGGTCAAGAGCGCCGACGGGACTTCTTCGAGCGTCACGGTCACCATCAAGGGTGTCAACGACGCTGCCGTCATCTCCGGCGCGACCTCGGGCTCCGTCACCGAAGACACCGCGGTCAACGGCTCCGGCAATCTGACCACCGGTGGCACCCTGTCCGTCGCCGACGTCGACAACGGCCAGGCCGTGTTCCAGGCCCAGCCTGCCACTGCTGGCGCCTACGGCACCTTCACGCTTGCCGCCGACGGCACCTGGACYTACGCAGCCGCCAACAGCAACGCGACAATCCAAGCCCTGCGWGCCGATCAGTCGCTGACGGAGACCTTCTCCGTCAAGAGCGCCGACGGCACCAGCTCGTCGGTCACCGTCACCATCAAGGGCGCCAACGACGCTGCCGTCATCTCCGGTGCGACCTCGGGTTCCGTCACCGAAGACACCGCGGTCAATGCCTCGGGCAACCTGACCACCGGCGGCACCTTGTCCGTCGCCGACATCGACAACGGCCAGGCCSTGTTCCAGGCTCAGCCGGCCACCGCGGGTACCTACGGCACCTTCRCRCTCGCCRCCGAYGGCACCTGGACYTACGCCGCCGCCAACAGCAACGCGACGATCCAAGCCCTGCGCGCCGATCAGTCGCTGACCGAAACCTTCACCGTCAAGAG
>NZ_JBFUCB010000725.1:0-2824 GCF_056405435.1 Rhizobacter sp. P1_G5
GACCTTCTCGCCGCGCGCGAGCAGCGCGGGCTGCTCCCACACCTTGGCAGGATCGTCGGCGGCGGCGGCCATTTCCTTCTTCTTGCCGTCGACCCACTTCGTGTAGTCGGCGGCCGAGACCACCTTCACGTGGATCGGCATGTAGGCGTGTTCCTTGCCGCACAGCTCGGCGCACTGGCCGTAGTAGTCGCCGATCTTCTCGGCACGGAACCAGGTGTCGCGCACGAAGCCGGGGATGGCGTCCTGCTTGATGCCGAACGACGGCACCATGAAGGCGTGGATCACGTCGGTSGCGGTRGTGATCACGCGSACCTTCTTGTYGACSGGMACRACCAGCGGGTTGTCGACCTTCAGCAGGTAGTCGTCGCCGGACGGCTTGCCGGAGTCGGACATCTCGCGCTGCGTCACGTCGAGCGTCGAGACGAAGCCGATGCCTTCGCCCTCGCCCTTCAGGTAGTCGTAGCCCCACTTCCACTGGATGCCGGTGGCCTTGATCGTCAGGTCGGCCGCGCTGGTGTCCTTCATCGCGACGACCGCCTTGGTCGCCGGCAGCGCCATCAGGATCACGATGACGAAGGGCACGATGGTCCAGATGATCTCGACCGTGGTGCTCTCGTGGAAGTTGGCCGGCTTGGCGCCCTTGCTCTTGCGGTGCTTGATGATCGAATAGAACATCACGCCGAACACGCCGAGGAAGATGACGACGCAGATCGTCAGCACGAAGTAGTGCAGCCAGCGCTGCTCGGCGGCGATCGCGGTGACCGGCGGGTGCAGGTCGAGCTGGTTGACGGCCGGTCCTCCCGGCAGGCTGTTGACGGCCATGGCAGCCGATGTGGCCAACGCGGCGCCCAGGCCCAGGCTGATCTCTCCCGCCCGCCGCCAAAGTGTTTTCGTCTGCYTCATCATCATGGTCGTTTCAGTTATCCCAAAATCACACCGGAGACAGCCGCGCCGCCCCTTGTTGCCAGCGCCGCAGCGCATGGCGCAATTCCTGCGCCAGCTGGCTGCGCAGCTCGGGCCGCACGAAGCGCCCCACCGCAATCCGCCGCCCCTGGCCCGACAACTCGATCAGCGACTGGTCGCCATGCGCCGGCTCCACCCGCACCCAGGCGGGCTGGAACTCCACCCGCTCGACCTGCGGCCCGTTCGCGACTTCCACCGTCAGCCGGTCATCACGCAGCACGATGCTCTCGCTGTCGGTCGCGTGGCGTGCGTACACCCACAGCGCCAGGCCCAGGGCTGACAGCTCGATCCAGGTGAAGGTCATGATCATTCGCGCCCCCTGGAACCAGAACATCGCGGCAATGCCCAGCGACAGGACGCACAACGACAGGTAGAACGCGAGCAGCTGCCTGGGCGCCATCGAGCAGTTGCGCTTGAGCAGCCAGTCGATCGACCAGCCTGCCGGGCCACCCTCCTCGCGGGATTCGTGACCGAAGCGAAACTCTGCCCGGGGTGCCGAGGGCTGCCACGCCGCCGACGAGCTTGTGGACATACTGCGCCTTCTCCAGTTGCCTCCAGAGATCTGTTCTTCGACGGACCCTCTCCGACCCGCGCTGCCGCACCCCTGGCCGCGCACCCCGGACGAATCCGCATTTTTCAAGCCCGCGAGTTTAGCGCAGGCCGCCACGACGCGGCCCTCAGCGCGAACCCTGGCGCGCGCGCACCAGCGCACGCATGTCGTCCAGCGACACCGTCGTCTCGGCCGCCAGCGGCACGCGCGGCGGTGCCTTGAACGCGTGGCCGTAGGCGACTTCGAAGCTCATCGAGATGCGGCCGTCCGGCCCGGCCAGGCCCTGCAGCCCGGCGTGCAGGCGCTCGCGCCAGCGCGGCGTGCGCAGCCCGGCGAAGCGTTCCGGCGCCGCGTTGCCGCCCAGGCCGCGCAGTTCGGCGAGCAGCGCCTGCGGGCTCGCCCAGGTCAGCGTGATCAGCTCCTGGTCCATCACCGGATCGGCGAAACCGGCCTGCACCAGCATGTCGCCGAGGTCGTGCATGTCGACGAAATCGGCCGCCGGCACGGCCCAGCCGAGGCGGCGGTACAGCGCGCGCAACTCCTTCAGCGTGTCGGGGCCGAAGCACGAGAACATCGCGAAGCCGTCRACCGCCAGCGCGCGCTGCCACTGGCCGAGCACCACCGGCGGGTCGAACACCGCCTGCAGCATCATGTTGGCCCAGACCAGCTGCACGCTGCCGGGCTCGACCTGGTCGGCGGACAGCACCGTCACYGGTGCGCCGCTCCAGCGCTTCGGCGACCACCACGGCGCCTTCGCGAGCTGCGCGCTGCGCTCGCGCAGCGCCGGTGTCGGCTCGACCGCGATGCGCCGCGCCTGGGGGTAGGCGCGCGCCAGGTGCTCGGCACCGGCGCCGCCGAAGCTCCACCAGTCGGCGATCGCGTCCGGCTGCTTGCGCACGATCGCGAGCCGCTCGGCCATGCGCCGCGCGATCTCGCCGTGCAGCCAGGGTGCCTGTGGGGCCACGGCCAGCCGGCGCAGCGCCTGCGCGACGACCGCACGGTCGAAGCGCCGCGAGGTGTCGGCCGCTGGGGAATCGCTCATCGGCGGGCAGTATATTGAGCCGGTGATCTTCTCGCGCCTGCTCCGCCACATGCCCTCTTCGTGCGCGGTGTGCCAGGGCTGGGACAGCGGCCCGGCAGCCCGCGTCTGCCGGGCCTGCGTGCAGCGCTTCGCCGACACCTCACCACGCTGCACGCGCTGCGCACTCGAGGTGCCGGCGGGTGTGGCCACCTGCGGGGCCTGCGTGCTGAACCCACCCCCTTTCGATGCAGCGTATGCCGGCGCCGGCTACGCCCACCCGTGGTCCGGCC
>NZ_JBFUCB010000726.1:0-2807 GCF_056405435.1 Rhizobacter sp. P1_G5
GACCAGGTGCGTCGTGTCGGCCACCACCACCGGCGTCGCGAACTCGCGCATCACCTGCGCGGCGGCSGYGATCTCGCCGATGGTTTCCTTCTTGACGCGCAAGCCCAGCGACAGCGCGGCSATCATCACSGGCGACATCTCRCCGCTCATGATGCGGCGCATCAGCGTCAGCATCTCGTCGTGGAAGATCTCGCGGTGGTCGATGACGCGGGCCAGGGCTTCGGTGTTGCTGATGGTCATGGTTCGTCTCTCGAGGATTCAGGCGCTCATGTGCTCGCGCACCGCGGCGATCGCGCGGTCGACGCCGGCGGCATCGACGTCGAGGTGCGTGACGAAGCGCAGCCGGTACAGGCCGGTCGCCAGCACGCCGCGCGCCTTCAGGTGGTCGAGCAGGCCGGCAGCCTTCGGGCCTTGCACGTCGACGAACACGATGTTGGTCTGCGGCGGCTCGACCGCGACACCCGGCACGTCGCGCAGGCCGGCGGCCAGGCGCTGCGCGAGCGCATGGTCGTCGGCGAGGCGCTCGACATGGTGGTCCAGCGCATGCAGCACCGCGGCCGCCAGCACGCCGGACTGGCGCATGCCGCCGCCGAGCATCTTGCGCCAGCGGTGCGCGCCGCGGATGAAGGCCTTCGAGCCGACCAGCGCCGAGCCGACCGGTGCGCCGAGCCCCTTCGAGAAGCAGACCGACACGCTGTCGAAATGCGCCGCGATCTCGCGCGCGGCGATGCCCTGCTTCACCGCGGCGTTGAAGAGCCGCGCGCCGTCGAGGTGGGTCGCGAGGCCGCGCCGGCGTGCCAGGCCGGTCGCATCGGCCAGGTAGGCCTGCGACAGCACCTTGCCGCCGAGCGTGTTCTCGAGGCACAGCAGGCGCGAGCGGGCGAAGTGCGCGTCGTCGGGCTTGACGGCGGCGTCGATGTCGGCGAGCGCCAGCGTGCCGTCGGGCTGGTGCTCCAGCGGTTGCGGCTGCACACTGCCGAGCACCGCGGCGCCGCCGCCTTCCCAGCGGTAGGTGTGGGCCATCTGGCCGACGATGTATTCATCGCCGCGGCCGCAGTGGCTCATGATGCCGATCAGGTTGCTCTGCGTGCCGGTCGGCACGAACAGCGCCGCCTCTTTTCCGAGCAGCGCGGCGATGCGCTCCTGCAGCGCGTTGACGGTCGGGTCGTCGGCGAACACGTCGTCGCCGACCTCGGCGCAGGCCATCGCCTCGCGCATGGCCGGTGTCGGCCGGGTGATGGTGTCGCTGCGCAGATCGACGACGCCGTTCATCCGCGCAACTCCAGGAAGTTCTTCAGCATCGCGTGCCCATGCTCGGTGAGGATCGATTCGGGATGGAACTGCACGCCCTCGAGCGGCGTCTTCGTGCCGGCCAGCGCGGTGTGGCGCACGCCCATGATCTCGTCGTCCTGCGAGGTCGACGTGATCTCCAGCTCGGCGGGCAGCGTGTCGCGCTCGATCACCAGCGAGTGGTAGCGGATCACGGTGAACTGCTGCGGCAGCTCGGCGTACACGCCGCGCCTGTCGGTGGTGATGATGTCGGTCTTGCCGTGCATCTGCGTCTTCGCGCGGATGATCCTGCCGCCGAGCGCCGCGCCGATCGCCTGGTGCCCGAGGCACACGCCGAGGATCGGCAGCTTGCCGGTGAACTCGCGGATCGCGTCGACGCAGATGCCGGCCTCGGCCGGCGAGCACGGGCCGGGCGACAGCACCAGCCGCTCGGGTTTCAGTTCGCGGATGCCGTCGAGCGTGATCTCGTCGTTGCGGAACACGCGCACGTTCTCGCCGAGCTCGGCGAAGTACTGCACCAGGTTGAAGGTGAAGGAGTCGTAGTTGTCGATCATCAGCAGCATGTGCTCAGGCCTCTGGATTCAGTGGGTTCGGGGCGACCGGCTGCCGTAGGCTGGGTCGCGGCGGAAGACTGGGGCGCCGCGTGCGGGCGCCATGAGGTGGGTTCAGGTCGTTGGCTTGCGCCAACGCCAACCGCGGAGCGTCGCTGTGAATGAACGCGTGGAGACCATGGGGCCGCATTATGGCTGCGCGCCGGGCTTCAGGGAAGACGGCGGGTATCATGCCGCCCACGTTGGTGCTCGCCGCGGCCGTCCGGTCGCGGCAGTGAAACGGGAATCAGGAAGACGAGCCCTGCCGGGGCGGATCCAACCTGAGCTGCCCCCGCAACGGTAAGCGGACGCCCTCCCCGGAGAGCGCTCCCGTGCGAATCGACCCACTGTCGGCCCCGGCCGATGGGAAGGGTGCACGGGAGACGTCCGCCAGCCCGGAGACCGGCCAACCCAGTGGGTGCGCGCCCGCGGCAACGCGGCGCATGCCTGTTCACGAAACCCTGCGGGGAAGCAGGGCGACGGCCGGTCTGTTGCGAGTTGTCCTTCGATGCAAGTCCCCGAGCTGCGCCCCGTGCGCTGCCCTGCCCTGCTGGTGTCCGCGCCCGCATCGGGCCAGGGCAAGACCAGCGTCACCGCCGCGCTGGCGCGCCTGCACGCCCGCCGCGGCCGCCGCGTGCGGGTCTTCAAGGCCGGGCCCGACTTCCTCGACCCGATGATCCTCGCCCGCGCCAGCGGCGCGCCCGTCCACCAGCTCGACCTGTGGATGGGCGGCGAGGCGCACTGCCGCGCGCTGCTGCATGACGCCGCGCAACATGCCGACCTGATCYTCGTCGAGGGCGTGATGGGGCTGCACGACGGCACGCCGTCCAGCGCCGACCTTGCGCTGCGCTTCGGGCTGCCGGTGCTGACGGTGATCGACGGCAGCGCGATGGCGCAGACCTTCGGCGCGATCGCGCACGGCCTCGC
>NZ_JBFUCB010000727.1:0-2807 GCF_056405435.1 Rhizobacter sp. P1_G5
TGCTGGCCGCGATCCTCTTTTCTCTGGCGCACTGCTGGCCGCGATCCTCTTTTCTCTGGCGCACGAACATCAGGGGCCGAGCGGTATGCTGCTTACCGGCACGTTGGGCCTGCTGTTCGGCTTACTCGTTCTTCAGCAGCGCGGGAACCTCTGGGCAAATATGGTGGCTCACATCGTGGGCGATACGGCGAGTCTGGTGGCAATCACCCTGAACTGGGATCTGTGGCTCGATCATCTCGGGCGCCATCTGCTTTTTGCGGGATGAACGTCGGTCAGCGTGCGTCTTGCGATACCTCGACAGGCTGCTCAGGGTTGCAAGCCCCTGCGGCTCTGGCGCGCCGCCTTCTCGACAGCGGTGTGCCTCCGTCGCGTCGATGTGAGAACAGCGTCTCGATCATCTTGGAAGCAGTTCCCGGGGCTGGACGATCGTCTCCAAGGCGATCGCGCCCCGCCGATAGCGAATGACCACAGTTTTCCGCAGTGACATAAGCTTCATGGCTCGCCGGGTGTCCGATAGCGAACGGTAGTCATGCGCAACACCATCTATGTCAGTAATCAAATCACCCACCTTGAGTCCTGCCACGTCAGCGGGCCCGCCCGGAAGAACGTCCATCACCGTCTGGCCGGCAGAGTCAAGATTGAGCCACATGCCGATGCGGTCGAAGCTGCCTGTGTCCGGATCTGTCTTGGCGAGAGCCGCCAAGTACAGCGTCTTGCGCGCATAGTCGAACGTCACCACGAACCTCTTCAGCAACCCGCTTCCGACGTTCCCGTCGAAGGATGGGTCGCCGAACACGCCTTTGGTGGCCGCGCTGAGACCGACCACCGGTCGCTGGACAGTAACAGGCCCTAGCGACACGGTGTCAGGGCGCACGGAATACGTGCGCGAAGGGCCACCGACGCCCCACCCGGTTGTCATGGTCACGCCGTGCGGGTATTCGTCCCGCAGCCTGTGGGATGCGACAAACGTGCTCGTCAGCACGAGTTCGTCCCTCGCGCCCGTGTCAATGTTGAAGCGCGCCGATCGCCCGTCGACAGCACCGTCGACCTGAGGCATGTGCAGGTAGTAGCGCATCGGCAGGGGAATACCCAGCGACGCCTGCTTGGCCGGTTCGAAGCGTTGCGGGTCGATCAGCGTGATCGTGCGAGCCCCGTAGTCGACCATGACGACGAAACGTTCGCAAAACTCCGCTCCCAGCATTCCACCGAGTTGGAGGCCTTCAACCTCGGGGGGACTGAACTCGAGGGTCAAAAAAGTCTGATCGGCCAGCACCGCACCGCCAGCATCAATTTCGCCGATGCGGGCATAGCCGCCGGTGACCACCGTCTCTCCCGAGCCCGAGGTCGACGTCGATCCCTTGACGTTCAGACCCAGCGCCGCCACCGTCGACGGCGTGACGATGTTATGCCCACCGGTGTCGACCATGAAGGCAAACGGGCCACGCCCATCGACCTTCACATCGACGAGGATGTGGTTGTTGACCAGGCGGAAAGGAAGTGTCGTCTCGCCCGCGGGCRGCAATTTCCAATCCCGCGGGTTGTCGTCTGGCATGGCGTACGCGGCCGGCATTTTTGGCTCGCCGCGAGCAACGTCTTTGAGGAGCAGCGTTTCCTTGCTATCCGGACTGTCGCCGTACATGATTTCGATCCGCATCGGCACGACTCGGCCATCGACACTGCGATAGTCGTCAAAGGTTGTTTCCACCGTCGTCCCGAAGCTCTGCGCCTCGCGTAGCCGGCGCAGGGTGCGCGTGCTGGCATCGAACCATGCCTCGAACGGCTTTCCGCCTGGCGGCGTCACGCGGATTCCACCGCAGCCGATCGACTCGAGCGACGCGCCGCCGCGGTCGGCGCGCAACCAAAGATTGGCGTTCCTGTAGGCCTCGTTGATCGCCAGCGAACGGCGATCTCCGCCTTCTTGAGATGTGACGAAACCCGACAGGTCGCGGAGCCAGGCCAGGTGGCCGTCAAAGCCCTCGCCGCCGGTCATGATCCCGGCCCGCAGTTCTCTGCGGTAGATGCCGGTCTGCAGATCGATGGTCACTGTGCTTTCGCCGGTGAGGCCGGCGCTTTGGAATGCATAGCGGCCCGACCACGTTCCACGGCTCTCGACGGGTGCCGAGATCGCGGCACGATAGTCATCCAGCAGGCGATCAGGCTCGTGTGCAGACATACAAGTGGCCGCGGCAAGTAGGGCGTTCAAGAGGACCATCGGATGGTGTGTTCTCGTTGTGGATCGACTGTCGACCGCCCCTGGCAAGCGGCTTTGCGAGCCGCAGACAGAGGCTTCCATATGAAGCCGCTTGGCCAGGATCTGGTCCAGGGGCATCTCGGCGCCCTTACCGGAGGCAAGGGTCCTGCGATGGAATTGGTTCAACAGACCTTGTCGTGGCGGATGATACGAAACTCGAGTCGCCGCGAGGGAACGGCACATCGCGGTAGCCAGCGGCAGCGACACCGCCATCGCGACAAGCCTTCTTCGCGTCGGGGCGTATGCCATCGGATGTGCTCGTGGCGGACGCGCGGTGGCGAGCTTGGCGCCGCGCATTGTCTGGTCGAAAGAGAACCCGATGTTCTTTCTTGACACGGAAGCATCTGCTTTGCGGCAGGGTTTTGCCTCCCGCGAATGTCGCCGATGGGTCGACTGTGTGAGTTCCCGGGCGCGCAGAGCGGACGTCCCGCCGCGCCAGGTCGAGGCGCAGACGAACCGCTGTCCATCCAGCGTTGCCGAGGGCGCCTCTCAGCGTCAGCAGTGCCGCGGTGAGCGGACATTCGAAGTCTCCCGCTGACCGGCCGCAACCGCTGCA
>NZ_JBFUCB010000728.1:0-2789 GCF_056405435.1 Rhizobacter sp. P1_G5
GCTCCGTACAGCGCGTCGGCGGGGACGGCGATGTCGCCGAGGCTGTCGTGTTCGAGGCGGGTGGCGGGGGAGGGCATGGAGGCGGGGCGTCAGTGGGGGAGGAATGGATCATGGCCGACGCGGGCCGACCTCGGTGCATGCATTGATAATCGCCGGGGTTGCCTCGAAGATCCGCTGCCGGCGTGGCGAAATCGGTATACGCAAGGGACTTAAAATCCCTCCTCCTCGCGGAGATGCGGGTTCAAGTCCCGCCGCCGGCACCATGCGTTGACTTTGTTCACTTGGTCTCGGCCGGCGCCCGGCTGTACCGTTCCATTCCCTGGCGTGAAGCAGTAGATCGCCTCTTCTGACTTCCGGCCGGCATGCACCTCGTCAACCCCACGCCTTACCTTGCTGGATGGAACGTCGGCCATCGACCCGACGGGCGCGAACTCGCGGTGGTCGTCGTCAAGGCCAGCTTCGTGCTGAGCAGTTGTGGGGAGGGAACGCCGCAGCTCGCGCAGGCGCAACTGCCGCTGTACGAGGCCGACGTGCCGGGCCAGGATCCGGCGCGCAACGCCCCGGTCCACGAGAACGACTTCAGCGTCTTCAAGCCGCATTGCGACATCCTGCTGAGGGCCCGCGCCCACGCGCCGGGCGGCCGGCCCGTGACGCGGATGGAGGCCGGCTTCATGGTGGGCAGCTGCCGCAAGGTGGTGACGGTGCTCGGCCACCGCGAATGGCGCCGTGGCGTGATCGGCGTGGCGGCGACCGATCCGCAGCCGTTCACGACGCAGGAGATCGGCTACGACCATGCGTTCGGCGGCACGGACATCGATCCGTCGGACCCCGGCCGCATCGAGCTGTACCGGCCCAATCCGGCAGGCACCGGCTATTGCCGCTTCCGGCAGAACCTGCCCGGCATGGCCTTGCCGGCGACCGAGGAACCCGGTCATCCGGTCGAGCGGCCGGACGGGCACTACCGCCCGATGGCCTTCGGTCCGCTGGGGCGGCATTGGCTGCCGCGCGTCGCGCATGCCGGCACCTACGACGAGCGCTGGCAGCGCGAGAAGATGCCCTGGCTGCCTGACGACTTCGACCCGCGCTACCACCAGGCGGCGCCACCCGACCAGCAGATTCCCTATCCCCACGGCGGCGAGCCCATCGTGCTGGCGCACCTGAGTCCGCTGCCGCGCATCGAGGCCCGGCTGCCGAGGGAGCCCGTGCACGTGCGCTTCGTGCGCCATGGCGCGCCGGTCCTGGACGTGCAGGCGCAGATCGACACGGTGTTCATCGAGCCGGACGAAGACCGCCTGTGCCTGACGTGGCGTGCGAGTTGCCCGCTGATCCGTGACCCGTTCGAACTTCGCGAAATGCAGATCGAGACCACCTCCACCCGCACCCCCGGCCTGCTGCGCGCACGCCAGACCGGCAAGAAGCACTACCGCGGCCTGGCTGCGCTGGCGCGTGCGCGCAAGGGTGGCACATGAGCCGCGCTGCGGGCCTCTCGGTGTTCGGCCACGCGATGCTCACCGCGGTGGGCGCCGACGGGCCGGCCACCTGCGCCGCGATGCGCGCCGGCATCAATGGCGCCCGCCGCGCCAAGCTGTGGGACTTCACGGTCGGTGAAGACCTGAACGCGGCGCGGCCGCGCCTGCACCAGTGGTGGGAAGGGCCGACGATGACCGCGCCGCTGGCCATTCCGGTGATCACTCAATGCGCGCAGCGGGCCGCGGAACTCGGCATGGCGCCTGCCGCGTCCGGCGCCCTCGCGCTGCCGGTGCTCGTCATCCTGCCGCCTGCGGACCGGCCGTTTCGCGCCCCTGACCTCGAACCGATGGTGATGAGCGACCTCGCCCGCCACTGGGGTGGCGCGCTGCCGGCCGGCAGCGGCACCATCGCGGGCGGGCGCACCGGCATCCTGACGGCGCTGCAGGTCGCGGACGACCTCATCGGGCGCCACGGCGCGCCCGGCTGCATCATCGTGGGGGTCGAGAGCTTCCTGCGCCAGGTCGTCGTCGCGCACTACATGCGCCGCAGGCGCCTGAAATGCGGCACCAACAGCAACGGCTTCCTGCCCGGCGAAGCGGCCTGCGCCGTGCTGGTCGGGCGCAGCGGGGCGTTCGATGCGGACGAGCTGCTGATCCAGGGCATCGGCGTGGGCCGCGAGGCGAGCGGCGACGGCGGCAACGAGAACGATCCGGTGCTCGGCGACGGCCTGACGCAGGCCATGCAGCAGGCGCTCGAGATGGCGCAGGTGCCGTTCTTCGATCTGAACTTCACGGTCAGCGATCACAACGGCGAACGCTTCAAGTTCAAGGAGGCGGCGATCGCCGCCGGCCGGCTCGACCGACTGCCGCCGGAGGGTGTGTCACGCCGGCCCAAGGGGCATGTGGAGACCTGGCACCCGGCGCAGTCCATCGGCGAGGTCGGGGCTGCAATCTTCCCCTGCCTGCTGGGCTGGGCCTTCGAGGCCGGTGCCAAGGCGTACGCGCCGAGCCATCACACGCTGCTGCACGCCGGCGAGGACAACGGCGAGCGTGTCGCCCTCGTCACCGCCTTCGAGCGCCGGGGGTGAGGCCATGGGCAGGAACGTCTTCGCGAACGGGCTGGAGGTGTCGGGCAAGGCCTCGACGAACCGTTCGATCGCGGCGATGCCCGACGTCTGCCTGTCGCCACCCGGGCCACCGGCCGGGCCGGTGCCGATCCCGTACCCCAACACCGCCTTCGCGAAGGACACCGCGCGAGGCAGCCGCACGGTCAAGATCGGCGGCCAGGAGGTGGGCAAGAAGAACAGCTCGACCTACAGC
>NZ_JBFUCB010000729.1:0-2786 GCF_056405435.1 Rhizobacter sp. P1_G5
TCCTCCTGCTTGCGGGCATGCAGCGCTTCTTGCCGCAGCCGGTCGAGCGCGCGGTGCTTGGCGGTGGTCATCAGCCAGGCCGCCGGGTTGTCGGGCAGCACGCCGCCCTCCCAGTGCTCCAGCGCGGCGAGCAGCGCGTCCTGCGCGAGTTCCTCGGCCAGGCCGACGTCGCGCACGATGCGTGCGACGTGCGCGATGATCTTCGCGGCCTCTGCGCGCCAGACGGCTTCGATCGCACGGTGTGTCTCGGTGCGTGGTTCGGTCGATTCCACCGGGGTCCTCAGGTGCTCTTCTCGGCGAGGCTCTTCAGGTTCGCGAGCCCCGCCTCGAAGTCGGTGCCGACCATGCGGTCGACGTTGATGAAGACGTGCATCACCTTGCCGAGGTACGGCACCGGGCCGTGCATCGCCCAGGTCACGCGGGTGCCGCCCTGCTCGGGCTGCAGCGTGAACTCGGCCTGGTTGTGCGCCTCGAACGGCTTCACGAAATCGAGCGCCATCGTGACCTTCGAGGCCGGCACGGTCTCGAGGATCGCGAGGCTGCCGGTGCCGACCTCCTGGCTCTCCCAGCCGTAGCGCGCGCCAGTGCCGACGGTGGTCGGGCCGTAGCTGCCCTTGAGGGCCGGGTCCTTGCGCTCGTACGGGTTCCAGGTGTTGAAGCTGCGCAGGTCGTTGATCATCGCGTGCAGCTTCTCCGGCGACGCCTGGATGCGCACGCTGCGCTCGACGCGGAAGGTGTCGGGCTTCGTGGCGGCGTAGACCAGCAGCACCGCGAGCGCGGCGGCGATGACGAGCAGGGTGGACTTCAGCATGATCGGCTCCTGGGTGTGGCGGGCGGATCGATGGGTCCGCCCCTGTTCACACGACGGGCGATCAGCGGCCGGATCGACATCCCCATGGCCGGCTCAGGGATAACCCCCGGGGCGCCTAGGCGAAGCAGGGGCCGAGCTCGCGGACCTCGATCGTGCACCACTCGGCGGCCGGGCAATCGGCGGCGATGGCCACCGCCTCGTCGCGCGTCTTCACGTCGAGCAGGAAGAAGCCGCCGATCATTTCCTTGGCCTCGGCGAACGGGCCGTCGACCAGCCGCTTCTCGCCGGCGCGCTTCTGCACGCGCACCGCGCGGTCCTGCGCCAGCAGCGACTCGGCGCTCTTCAGCACGCCGCGGGCCTTCAGCTTCTCGGCGTAGCCCAGCATGCTGTCGTAGGCCGCCTGGCCTTCGGCGAGCGTGCGCTGGCCGCGCTGTTCGACGGGTTCGACGATGAGCATCATGTAGGACATGGGGTCTCCGATCTCGAATGGGCGTTCATTGTGTCGCGGATGCGCGGCCGTGGGGATACGGCAGCACCATCGCGAGGCTGGCCACGCACAACAGCAGCATCGCCAGGGCCAGCGGCAGCGGCGAGCGGCCCGACATGAACGGCGCCACGCCCTGCGTGCCGAGCGCGCCGGCCGCGAGGATCGCCAGCATCAGCAGTGCGGAGGCGCGGCCCATCTGCACCGGCGGCAGGGCCAGCGCCTCGCTGAACGCGGCCGGCCCGCGCACCGCGAGCACCGCGGTGAAGGCGCACCAGAACACCGCGACGGCGGCGAAGCTCGGCTGACCCAGCCACGCCGCGAGCGCGAAGCCGCCGCACAGCGCCCCATGCGCCCAGCAGCCGGCCTGCACCGCGCGCGCTGCGCCGAAGCGCCGGCTGATCCGCCCCGACTGGCTGGCCACCGCCATGAAGCACAGCACGCTCATCAGCTGCAGCGCGGCGAAGCTGGCGGCGCCGCGGCCGTAGGCATGCACCATCAGCTGCGGTGCGCTGGCGACGAAGCTCAGCAGCGCGCCGAAGCACAGTGCATGGCACAGCGCGAGACGCAGGAATCTGCGGTTGCCGACGATCGCGGCATAGCCCGAGGCAGCGCTGCGGTCCAGCCCCGGCAGCTCGCGCGGCGTGACGCGCACGACGAAGGGCAGCGCGAGCAGCGTGACGCCGCCGAGGATCCAGAAGGTGGCGCGCCAGTCCATCACCAGCAGCAGCGCGCTGCCGAGCACCGGCCCGGCGGCCGGCACCGCCGACTCGATCATCGCGATCGAGGCGATGCCCTTCACCGCATGTTCGTCCGGCAGCGTCGCGCGCACGACGCTCGGCGCCACCACCGTCGCCGCACCGGCGGCCGCGCCCTGCAGCGCGCGCATCGCGAGCAGCCAGCCGATGTCCGGCGCGAGCGCGCAGCCGAAGGCGCTGAGCACCAGCAGCGAGACGCCGGCCAGCACGCAGCGGCGCGGGCCGAGCCGCGTCATCGCCTCGCCCCAGATCAGCTGCGACGCGGCGAGCCCGGCGAGGAACACCGCGACCGTCGCCTGCGCCAGCGTCACGTCGATGCCGAGCGAGGCCTGCAGCGTCGGCACGGCGGGCAGGAACAGGTCCATCGCCAGCATGCTGGTGGCGGTGACGATGGACAGCGGCAGGACGGTGCGGACGGTGGGCGGCATCGCGGCGAGCAAGGRCGGGGCGCCGACTGTAGCAACCCGCAGCTGCTATCGTCACGCCGCACTCTCTCCAAGGAACACCATGTCGAGCTATATCGAAGGCGCACTGACCCAGGACGAACGCGTGCTGCACTACGCGCATGTGAGCCTCTGGTCGCTGTGGGTGCCGCTGCTGCTGGGCCTGGTGCTGCTGCCGGCCTTCGGCTTCGGGCTGATCGCCTGGGGCTACGCCTGGGTGATGTACAAGACCACCGAACTCGCGGTGACGAACAAGCGGGTGATCGTCAAGCAGGGCTTCATCTCGCGGC
>NZ_JBFUCB010000730.1:0-2782 GCF_056405435.1 Rhizobacter sp. P1_G5
GCGCGATGTCGGCGATGGCCTGGCCGCGCTTCGACAGCGCACCCGCCGGCGCGATCGCCGCCACCCGGCGCCGGCCGCCCCGCAGCGCSGCCAGGCCCGGCGCCACGTAGCTGCCGTCGCCGACGCGCGCCACCACGTAGCCCTCGGCACGCAGCCGCTCCAGCGCCCACAGCACCGTGTTGCGCCCGACGCCGAGCGCCAGCGCGTGATCGCGCGACGGCGGCAGCCGCGCACCGGGCGCGAAGGTGCCCTGCTCGATCGCGCCGCGCAGCTGCAGGTAGACCTGCTGGCGCAACGTGGCGGCCGTTGAAGCAAGCGCCGAATTGGTTCCTCCGGGCATGGTCGATTGGTTCCTCGTGAAGCCTCTTCAGTGTCTACGATATGGAACCAATCCGGAACCCGACGGGAGCCTCTCATGAGCAACCAGACCATCAACAAGACCGACCGCTTCATCGCGCTGCACCGCGGCCCGCGCGCCTTCGTGATCGCCAATGCCTTCGATGCCGGCTCGGCGCGCGCGCTGGCCGGCATCGGCTTCGCGGCGCTCGCCACCTCCAGCGGCGCCGCCGCCGCGGTGATGGGCCGGCGCGACGGCCAGTTGACGCGCGACGAGGCCATCGCGCACGCCCAGGCCATCGTGCAGGCAGTCGACGTGCCGGTGTCGGCCGACCTGGAGAACGGGTTCGGCGCGACGCCGCAGGATGCCGCCGAGACGATCCGCCGCGCCGGCGAAATCGGCCTGGCCGGCGGCTCGATCGAGGATGCGAGCGGCGACGAGGCGAAGCCGCTGTACGACATCGGCCACGCCACCGAGCGCATCGCCGCCGCGGTGGAGGCGGCGCGCGCGCTGCCGCATGGCTTCGTGCTGACCGCCCGGTCGGAGAACTTCCTGCGCGGCAAGCCCGACCTCGACGACACGATCCGCCGCCTGCAGGCCTTCGAGCGCGCCGGCGCCGACGTGCTGTTCGCACCCGGCCTGCCCGACCTCGACGCGGTGCGCACCGTGTGCAGCGCGCTGACGAAGCCGCTGAACTTCATGGTCGGCATCAAGGGCAAGTCGTTCAGCGTCGCCGAGCTCGAAGCAGCCGGCGTGCGCCGCATCAGCCTCGCGACCTCGCTGTACCGCGCCGCGATGCGCGGGCTGCTGGACGCCGCGACCGAAGTGCGCGAGCGCGGCACCTTCGACTACCTGAACCGCCTGTGAGGACCTCGACGATGGCCACGCACGACTACCACGCCGAGGTGCACTGGACGCGCGCCGGCCAGCCCTTCACCGACAACCGCTACAGCCGCCGCCAYGACTGGCACTTCGACGGCGGGGCGACGGTGCCGGGTTCGTCGTCGCCGCATTCGGTGCGCGTGCCGATGTCGGACCCGAGCGCGGTCGATCCCGAGGAAGCCCTCGTCGCGGCCCTCAGCAGCTGCCACATGCTGTGGTTCCTCGGCCTCGCCGCGAAGGCGGGCTGGGTGATCGACGACTACCGCGATGCGGCGGTCGGCATCATGGAACCGAATGCGCAGGGGCAGATGGCGGTCACCGTCGTCACGCTGCGGCCGGCCGTGCGCTATGGCGGCGAGCGCCGGCCCGATGCCGCCGAGCAGGCGCGGCTGCACCACGAGGCGCATGCCAACTGCTTCATCGCGAACTCGGTGAAGTCCGAGGTGCGCTGCGAACCCGTCACGATCGACTGAAAGAGCCTCGATGTACGCACCCCGTCATTTCGAAGAATCCCGCCCCGAGGTGCTGCACGAGCTGGTGCGCACGCACCCGCTCGGGCTGCTGGTCACGCAGGATGCCGGCGGCGAGCTGTCGGCGAACCCGGTGCCCTTCCTGCTGGAGCACGACGAGGCCGGCCGCGCGGTGCTGCGCGCCCACGTCGCGCGCGCCAACCCGGTGTGGCAGGCCGCGCGGCGCGATGTCGATTCGCTGGTCGTGTTCCAGGGGCCGCAGGCCTACATCTCGCCGGGCTGGTACGCGACGAAGGCGGAGCACGGCAAGGTGGTGCCGACCTGGAACTACGTGATGGTGCAGGCGCGCGGCAGGCTGCAGGTGCATGAAGACGCACCGTGGCTGCTGTCGCTGGTGACTCGGCTGACGCAGCGACACGAGGCTGCGCTGCCACGGCCCTGGGCGGTGGCCGATGCGCCGGCCGATTTCATCGACGGCATGCTGCGCGCGATCGTCGGCATCGAGATCCCGCTGCAGGCGCTGACGGGCAAGTGGAAGGTCAGCCAGAACCGCTCGAGCGCCGATCGCGAAGGCGTCGCGGCGGGGTTGCGTGACCAGGGCGGCGCTGACTCGGCCGGTGCGTCGGTCAATATGTCCAGGCTGGTGCAGCCCGGCGGCTGAAGACGCGGGAGGATACTCGCGCTGCGCCGTCGCCTCGTCTGCCACGCGCACCGCACGATGAAATCCTTGCTCGCCCTGATCCTGCTGACCGCCGTCTTCAGTGCACGTGCCGCGCCACCGGTGCCCGACACGATCGCGCAACGCCTGCAGGCCTGCACCGGCTGCCACGGCAAGGAAGGCCGCGCCGCGCGCGACGGCTACTACCCGCGCATCGCCGGCAAGCCGGCCGACTACCTCTACCACCAGCTGCAGGGCTTTCGCGACGGCCGCCGCCAGTACGCGCTGATGACCGGCCTGCTCGATCCGCTGAGCGATGCCTACCTGCGCGAGATCGCCGCGTACTTCTCGTCGCTCGACCTGCCGTACTCGCCGCCGGCGCCCGGGCCTGCGCTGCCGGCCGCGCTCGCGCAGCGCGGCGAGGCGCTGGTGCGC
>NZ_JBFUCB010000731.1:0-2777 GCF_056405435.1 Rhizobacter sp. P1_G5
CAGGTGGCGCACCGCGTGCGGGCTGCGCTTCGATTCGCTGCGCACGCTGGCCGCCAGCGAGGCGAGCGGGCGCGTCGACGGCAGCGTCGGGTAGCCCAGCACGCGGATCACTTCCTCGATCAGGTCTTCCTCGATCAGCAGGTCGAAGCGCCAGCTCGGCGGCGTCACGGTGATCGTGCCTTCGGCCTGCGTGAACGGCAGGCCCAGCCGCTCCATCACGCCGGCGCACTGCGCCTGCGTCAGCGGCATGCCGATCACCTTCGCGGCACGCGCGACGCGCAGCGTGACCGGCTTGCGGGCCGGCAGCGCGACGGTCTGGTCGTCCATCGGGCCGGCCTCGCCGCCGCAGACCTCGAGGATCAGCTGSGTGATGCGCTCGATGTGCTCGACSGTCTGCGCCGGGTCGACGCCGCGCTCGAAGCGGTGCCCCGCATCGGTCGTGAAATTGAAGCGGCGCGAACGGCCCGACACCGCCTCGGGCCACCAGAACGCGGCCTCGACATACACGTTGCGCGTCGCATCGGACACCGAGGTCGCATCGCCGCCCATGATGCCGGCGAGCGACTCGACGGCCTCGGCGTCGGCGATCACGCCGACCGCGGCATCGACCTCGATCGTGTTGCCGTTCAGCAGTTTCAGCTGCTCGCCCGGCCGGCCCCAGCGAACCGTGAGGCCGTGGTGGATCTTGTCGAGGTCRAAGATGTGCGASGGRCGGCCCAGCTCGAACATCACGTAGTTSGAGATGTCGACCAGCGCAGTCACCGAGCGCTGGCCGCAGCGGGCCAGCCGATCGACCATCCAGGCCGGCGTCTTCGCGGTGGTGTCGACGTTGCGCACGATGCGGCCGGAGAAGCGGCCGCACAGGTCGGGCGCCTCGATCTTCACCGGCAGCACGGCAGCGTGCTTCACCGGCACCGGCGGGAACGCGGGCGACTTCAGCGGCGTGCCGGTCAGCGCGGCGACCTCGCGCGCGATGCCGAACACGCTCAGGCAGTGCCCGAGGTTCGGCGTCAGCTTCAGCGTGAACAGCGTGTCATCGAGCGACAGGTGCTTGCGGATGTCTTCGCCGAGCGGCGCGTCTTCGGCCAGGATCAGCAGGCCGCCGTGGTCCTCGGACAGTTTCAGCTCGCGCGCCGAGCACAGCATGCCCTGGCTCTCGACGCCGCGCAGCTTGCCGAGCTTGATCTCGAAGGGCTTGCCGTCCTCGCCCGGAGGCARCACCGCGCCCACCAGCGCGCACGGCACCTTCAGGCCGGCAGCGACATTGGGCGCGCCGCACACGATGTTGAGCAGCGTGCCGCTGCCGACATCGACCTGGCAGACGTTCAGCCGGTCGGCATTCGGATGCCGCTCCAGCGACACGACACGCCCGACGACCACGTGGCTGAAGGGCGGCGCCACCGGGCGCAGCTCCTCGACCTCCATGCCGGACATCGTCAGCAGCTCGGCCAGGGCCTTCGTCTCAAGGGGCGGATTGCAGAACTCACGCAACCACGACTCGGGGAATTGCATTGATGGGTCTTCCGCTGGTTACTTGAACTGGCTGAGGAAACGCAGGTCGCCGTCGAAGAACAGGCGCAGGTCGTTGACGCCGTAGCGCAGCATCGCCAGGCGGTCGATGCCCGAGCCGAACGCGAAGCCGATGTAGCGCTCCGGGTCGAGCCCCATGTTGCGCACCACCTGCGGGTGCACCTGGCCGGAGCCGGAGACCTCGAGCCAGCGGCCCTTCAGCGGCCCGCTCTCGAACATGATGTCGATCTCGGCGCTCGGCTCGGTGAACGGGAAGTAGCTCGGGCGGAAGCGCAGCGCGAGCTCGCTGGTCTCGAAGAAGGCCTGGATGAAGTCCAGGTACATCGCCTTCAGGTCCTTGAAGCTGACGTTCTCGCCGATCCACAGGCCTTCGACCTGGTGGAACATCGGCGAGTGCGTCGCATCGCTGTCGACGCGGAAGGTGCGGCCCGGCGCGATCACGCGGATGTCGGGCATGTGCGGCTGGCCGGCGTACTTCGCGGCATGGGCGCGCGCATGGCGCACCTGCATCGGCGAGGTGTGCGGACGCAGGTTCAGCCAGTGGCCTTCGTCGTCCTTCATGTCGACGTAGAAGGTGTCCTGCATCGAGCGCGCCGGATGGTTCTCCGGGTTGTTCAATGCGGTGAAGCTGTACCAGTCGGTCTCGATCTCGGGGCCGTCGGCCACGTCGAAACCCATCGAACCGAAGATCGCCTCGATGCGCTCCATCGTGCGCGTGATCGGGTGCACGCTGCCGGTGCCGCGCTTGCGCCCAGGCAGCGTCACGTCGAGCGACTCGGCCTTCAGCTGCGCCTGCAGCTCGGCATCGGCCAGGCCCTGGCGGCGGGCGTTCAGCGCGGCCTCGATGCCCTGCTTCGCGGCGTTGATCTCGGCACCGCGCGACTTCTTCTCGTCGCCCGCGAGCCCGGCCAGCGACTTCAGCAGCTCGGTCACGCGCCCGGCCTTGCCGAGGTAGCGCGCCTTCGCGTTCTCGAGATCGGCGGGTGCAGTCGCCTGCGCGAAATCGGCGTGCGCGGCCTGCACCAGTTGATCGAGGTCGTTCATCGGTAGAGGGTGGATGGTCGGTTCAAGAAACAAAAAAGGCCGCACACGAGGTCGGCCTTGGAGAGCTTGCCCCAGCGGCTGCGAACAGCCTTCGGGGACTTGCGTGGCACCGGCTGCACAGGGTGTGCGCGAGCCGGCGCGATCACGACATCAAGCGAGCTGGGCCTTCACCTTCTCCACGATGCTGCCGAAGGCGGCAGGAT
>NZ_JBFUCB010000732.1:0-2767 GCF_056405435.1 Rhizobacter sp. P1_G5
GATCCTCGAGTGGGGCTTCCTCGACTTCTACCATCCCGACGATGTGGAAGGCATGGTGGACATCTGGAAGGACTGCCTCGCGACGAAGGACCAGCTGGGCCTGAAGGGGCGCATCCGGCGATTCGACGGGGAGTACCGCTGGTTCTATTTCGCCGGCCAGAAGATCACCGATGCGAACGGCGTGGTGCGCTGGGTCGGCGCGAACGTGGAGTTCGAAGACCTGCAGCGCGCCGAGGATGCACTCAAGGCGAGCGAGCAACGGCTCAAGTTGATCATCGACACGATCCCCGCGATGGCGTGGTCGGCCACCGCAGATGGCGAGGTCGACTTCTGGAGCAAGAACCTGCTCGACTTCTGCGGCCTTCGATTCGAAGACGTGATGGCCGAAGGCTTCTACCGCATCTTCCACCCGGACGACCTGGAGGCGATGCGCAGCATCTGGGATCGCGTGCGTTCCAGCAAGCGCGGCGAAGAAGTCGACGCGCGCATTCTGCGTGCGGACGGCGAATACCGATGGTTCACCTTGCGGCAGTGCCCGCTGCTGGACGCCCACGGTGCTGTCGTGAAATGGTACGGCGCGCTCATCGAGATCGAAGACCGCAAGCGCGCCGAAGAAGAATTGCGACGCAGCCAGAGCGAGCTGGCGCGGGTCTCGCGAGTGACCACCTTGGGCGAATTGGCGGTCTCGATCGCGCACGAGGTCAACCAGCCGCTGATGGCGATCGTCACCAACGCCGGGACCTGCCTGCGCTGGCTCGGTGAGAAGCAGTTCGACGCCGTTCGCGCGCGGCAGGCGGCCGAACGCGTCGTCCGGGACGGGCATCGGGCCGGGGAGATCGTCGCGAGCATTCGCGCATTGGCGCGCAAGGAACCCACGCGGATGACGCCGACCGATCTGCACGAAGCGA
The DNA here is from genome assembly GCF_056405435.1 of Rhizobacter sp. P1_G5. Taxonomy (NCBI): domain Bacteria; kingdom Pseudomonadati; phylum Pseudomonadota; class Betaproteobacteria; order Burkholderiales; family Sphaerotilaceae; genus Rhizobacter; species Rhizobacter sp. P1_G5. Next base: position 909 of record NZ_JBFUCB010000732.1, read on the forward strand.
TCCGGGAGGTGCTGCTGGTGTTGAACGGCGAATTCCGGCGCCGCGGCATCGAGGCGAGTTTCCAGGCCGGGCCCGAGACCCCGATCGTGCTCGGCGATCGCACGCAGCTGCAGCAGGTGCTGCTGAATCTGGTGATGAACAGCGTGGAGGCGATGACCGAGGCCGGGCAACTCACGATCCGCAGTGCAGCGGGCCCCGACAGGTTCGCCCGGGTCAGCGTTCAGGACACCGGCCCGGGCCTCGCGCAGGATCACATGGATCGGATCTTCGAAGCCTTCTTCAGCACCAAGGCGGGGGGCATCGGCATGGGCTTGTCGATCTGCCGTTCCATCGTCGAGGCCCATGGGGGATCGATCTCCGCCTCGAACCATTCTCCGCGCGGCAGCATCTTCAGCTTCAGCGTGCCGCTGGCGGCGGGAGCGGCCCGATGATCAAGCATCAAGACGACACGCCGGCGACCGTCGTCGTGATCGATGACGACACCAGTGTGTGCGAGGCGCTGCGCGGCCTCTTCGAATCGGTCGGGCTGCTGACCACGACCTATGGTTCCGTGCAGGCCTTCCTCGCCGCCGAGCCGCCCCACGGGCCGTCCTGCATCGTGCTCGACATCCGGCTGCCCGGGCAGAGCGGTCTCGAGTTCCAGGAGACGCTGGCGCGAAGCGGCGCCGCGCAATCGGTCGTGCTCCTCAGTGGCCATGTCGATGTCGAAATGGCCGTGCGCGCGATGAAGGCAGGCGCGGTCGACGTCCTCACGAAGCCGGTGCGCGAGCAGGACCTGCTGGACGCGGTCAATCGCGCCATCCAGCTGACGACCCAGAGGCGCGGTGACGCCGGGCACGTCGCGGCACTGCGTTCAAGACACGCGCTGCTGACGGAACGCGAGCGCCAGGTCATGGCACTCGTCACCGCCGGGCTGCTGAACAAGCAGATTGCCGAAAGGGTCAACGTCACCGAAGCCACCGTCAAGCTCCATCGCGGCCAGGTCATGCGCAAGATGAAGGCGGCCTCGGTTCCGGAGCTTGTCAGGATGGCCGACGTGCTCGACAGGGCAGCGCCGCCCCCGAGATGAGGACGCAGATCGCGCACACCCCGCGTCGACCCCGATGAGCCCGGCYGCGGTCTATCGAGGGCCTGACGCAGCCACCGGGATCGGCTCCAGGTGCGCCACCGACGCTTCGCCCGTGGAAGCAGCATGCCTGATCCTGAAGACGCAGTCGGACCGTGGCAGACCTTCAGGACCGAGGTCGACATCGAACTCGCCGTTGGCCAGCGCATGCAGTTCGATGTGCGTCAGCCGCCCGTCGAGCGCGAACAGGATCGCCATGTGGGCCGCCGGCACGGACTCGTAGCGCACGACGCGGTCGCAGAGGTTGCGGTTCGCGCTCAGGAACCGGCAGATCGCCTCGCGAGTGGTGCCGGCCTTGAACAGGTAGAGCCTGTCCCAGCCGAACGAGGTGAGCCGGCCCAGGTCCAGCTCCTTGCTGGACGGCTCGTTGGCCACTTCGCCGATGCGCTCGCTGATCTGCCCGGCCGAGTTCGGCGCCAGGTTGCAGCCCGCCAAGGCGCCGATGAAGAGCAGCACGCTCGACAGACGACGAAGGGTCGCTGCGGCGGATCGACGGGTCTGTTCTCGTTGCTTCATGCCGTCATTCTTGCCGACGCTGGATCACCATCCGCTTCAACCCGCGTCAACGCGGAAACCCAGCCCCCGCAACGCCGCCCGCGTGCCCGGCGCCGCCAGCAGGCGGCGAAACGCCAGCACCGCCGGCCGCTCGAGCCGAGCCTTCGGCACGATGAAGTCGTAGCGTTCCTCCTGCACGGGGATGAAGCCCAGCCCGTACTGGCGCGCGACCGTGTCG
>NZ_JBFUCB010000733.1:0-2761 GCF_056405435.1 Rhizobacter sp. P1_G5
AACCCGATCGAGGCGGTGTCTGCCGCCGACGGCATGCATGAATCGCTGGACCGCATCGTCCCGCCGGCGAACCCGGTCGCCGGCGCGCCGGTCGTGGCGTCGCGCACGCCGGTGCTGAAGCTGCAGGTCGGGCTGGCGCACGGCGAGGTGGTCGCGATGTCGGGCGATTGCTTCGGCGATGCGGTCAACGTCGCGGCCCGGCTGCTCGACCATGCCGGCGACAACGAGACGCTGACCACCGCCACCGTGTTCTCGGCGCAGGATGCCGAGAGCAGCGCGCGCTTTCGCAGCCTCGACCGGGTGCAGCTGCGCGGCCGCGTCGAGCCGGTGCATGTCTACCTGCTCGAAGGCCGGCGCTTCGGCGACACCGCGGCCACGGCCTACGGCGACCTGCTGCCCGTCACCACCGAGCCCGAAGGCATCCGCCTCGCGTGGCTCGACCTGAACCGCGTCTATGCCGGCCCGAGCCTGCCGGTGGTGCTGGGCCGCAGCCCGCAGGCCACCTACTGCATCGACGATTCGCGGGTCTCGCGCTCGCATGCGCGCATCGACTGGCACGGCGGCGCCTTCCAGCTGACCGACCTCAGCTACAACGGCACCTACGTGCGCTTCTCCAGCGACTCCGAGATCGTGCAGCTGCGCCGCGGCACCTGCACGCTGCACGGCAGCGGTGCGATCGGGCTGGGGGCCTCACCGGCCGATCCGACCTCGCCGTGCGTGCGCTTCGAAGTGATGAAGTTCTCCGACACCCAGCCCCAGGCGCCATTCGAGTTCAATCGCTGAAGAAGGTTGCCCCACCCCCGAGGCGCTGCGCGCCTCCCCCTCGAGGGGGCAACACCAGCRGCCCGGCAAAGCCGGTTCCGCGGTGTTCGCTGGGTCAACACCCCAACATCTCTGCCAGTTCGATCAGTGTGGCGGCCTGCCCGCAGCCAGCCGGCAACGCCCCTGCCGCATGCCCGGGCCGATGCAACCACACGGCCTGAAGCCCGGCATCGCGTGCGCCGTGCACGTCGAGCAGCAGATCGTCGCCGACATGCAGCACCTGCGCCGGCGCCACGCCCAGGCGCTCGCAGGCCAGGTGGAAGATCCGCGCATCGGGCTTGCCGATGCCGAGCTTCTGCGAGCTCAGGCTGCCCTGGAAATGCTGCGCCACGCCGACCGTCGCCAGGTCGGCATTGCCGTTGGTCACAGCGAACAGCGGGAAACGCGCCGCCAGCCGCGCGAGGCCCGGCAATGCGTCGTCGAAGAATTCCACCCGCTGGCGCGCCGCGAAGAACACGTCGAACGCCGGGCCGGCCAGCTGCGGGTCGTGGCCCGTCATCGCCAGCGCGCGGGCGATGCTCTCGCGGCGGATGGAACTCAGGTCGTGCTTCCAGTGCGGGTGCTCGGCCTCCACCGCGTTGCGCAGCGCACGCAACGCCGGCGGATCGAAACGCTGCGCCGTGGCCGGCGCGTGTTCATGCAGCCAGCCATGCAGCTGGTGCTCGGCCCGCTCGATCGCCGGCCAGACCGGCCACAGCGTGTCGTCGAGATCCAGCGTCAAGGCAAGCGGCGGACTGTCAGGGAAAGCAGGCATGGCAGCTGTGGAATCCAGCGCGGCAAGAGGGTGCCGGGCCGGCGGATTGTCCGCTACAGTCGCTTGGCCTCGGAGCAGAAGACACCGATGAATCACGCCTTCCGCGCTTCATGACCCCGGCCCCCCTGCCCGCCGACGAGCCCGAGCGCCTGCGCGTGCTGCGCGAGCTCCGGGTGCTCGACACCAGCGTCGACCCGGCGTTCCTCGCGCTGGCGCGCCAGGTCGCCGCCCGCACCGGCTGGCCGATCTCGGCCATCAGCCTGGTCGATGCCGACCGCCAATGGTTCCCGGCCGCCGTCGGCCTCGGCGTGTGCCAGACACCGCGCGATCAATCGTTCTGCGGCCACGCGATCCTGCAGCCCGCGGCCTTCGAGGTGGCCGATGCGCTCGGCGACCGGCGCTTCGACGACAACCCGCTGGTCACCGGCCTGCCCGGCATCCGCGCCTATGCCTCGGTGCCGCTGGTGGTCGACGAGCGCCGCATCGGCACGGTCTGCGCGATCCACACCGAACCGGCGCGCCTGGACGCTGCGCAATGGCAGTCGCTGCACGAGCTGGCGCTGCTGGCCAGCGCGCTGCTCGACGCCCGCCTGCGCGAGCAGCGCTGGCGGCTGCAGGAGGCCCGGGTGCGCGCCGCCAGCCTGTCGGGCAACAACTGGCTGTGGGAAACCGATGACCTCGGGCAGATCAGCTGGCTGTCCGAGAACTTCGAGCACCGCATCGGCCTGCCGCCGCAGCACGACCTGGGCCGCCGCTTCCCCGAGCTGGTCCAGCCGCATGGTGGCGAGCACGCGGCCTCGTGGTCGCGCTACGAAGCGGCATTGGCCCGCCGCGAGCCCTTCACCGAACTGATCGCCGACCGCCCCTCCCCCGCCGGCGCGCTGACGCTGTCGATCAGCGGCGTGCCGGTGTTCAGCAGCAGCGGCCGCTTCCGCGGCTACCGCGGCTCGGCCACCATCATCAACGCGCGGCTGCAGGCGCAGAGCGCCGCACGCCGCGCCGAGCAGCTGCTGAGCGATGCGCTCGAGAGCATGAACGCCGGCGTGATGATCAGCGCGCCGGACGGCCGCGTCGTGCAGTCGAACGCGGCGTGGCGGCGATCGATCGGCCACGCCGCCCCGGCCGATGCGATGACCTGGCCCGAGATGGTGCGCAACATGGTCGCGCGCGGCGACTATCCCGATG
>NZ_JBFUCB010000734.1:0-2741 GCF_056405435.1 Rhizobacter sp. P1_G5
GTGCTGCGCCAGCTGTGCAGGAACAGGAACACGATCGCGATCGTCAGCAGCGCGCCCTCGACCAGCGTGTGCTTGACGCCCGTCAGGCTGCGCTCGACCCAGTCGCTGTCGGCGTACACCAGCTTCAGCTCGACGCCTGGCGGCAGGCTCTTGCGCAGCTCCTCGGCCGCCTCCTTGATGGCGGCGCCGGTCTCGACGATGTTGGCGTCCTGCTGCTTGTAGACCTGGAACGAGACCGCCGGCACGCCGTCGACGCGCGACAGCGAATCGGGCTCGCGCTCGCGCTCGACCAGCTCGCCGAGGTCGGCCAGCCGCACCACCATGCCGTTGCGCGATGCGACCACCACGTCGGCGAAGGCCTTGGCATCGCGCACCTTGCCCTCGACGCGCACGATCGCGTCTTCCTTCACGCTGCTGAGCAGGCCGACCGGCATGTCGGCGTTGGCGCGCTGCAGCGCGGCGGACACGTCGGCCGGCGTCAGCTGGTAGGCGCGCRGGCGCTGCGGGTCGAGGTCGATGCGCACCTGGCGCACCGTCATGCCGCCGACGTCGACGCGGGCCACGCCGGCCGAGCGCTCCAGCCGCTTGCGCACGACCTGGTCGGCCAGCAGCGAGAGCTCGCGCGCGCTGCGGTCGGGCGCCAGCAGCGACAGGTAGACGGTGGGCTGCGCGTTGTCGCCGTCGAAGCGCGAGACGAACGGCGTCTTCGCGTCGCGCGGGAACACCGGCTGCACCGCCGCGACCTTGTCGCGCACGTCCTGCACCGCGCGCGTCATGTCGGCGCTGAGCTGGAACTCGACGACCGTCTCGCTGCGGCCCTCGAAGCTGTTCGAGCGGATCATCTTCACGCCGGCGATGCCGTTCAGCGCCAGCTCGATCGGGCGGGTCAGCTCGGTCTCGGTCGCGTCGGGCGAGGCGCCCGGGTAGGCGACGCTGACGAAGACGATCGGCGGCGAGATGTCGGGCAGGCGCTCGACGCGCAGCTGGCTGTACGAGAACAGGCCGAGCACGCACAGCGCGGCCATGATCATCGTCGCGAAGACGGGGTTGTTGATGGAGACGCGGGTGAACCACATGGCGGTCGGTCTCCAGGATCAGGAACTGGCGACGGCGGAGGCCGCCGACGTCGCGGAAGCGGCCTTCGGCGCCGTGCGCTGCGTGACGATCTTCGCCGGCTGGCCTTCGCGCAGGTTGTCGAAGCGCGCGCCGAGCACCTGGCTGTCGGCCGCGAGGCCCTTGGCGATCTCGATGCGGTCGCTCGCGGCATCCTTGCGGCCGGTGATCACGATGCGGCGCACCAGCGCGTCCTTCTCGAGCGTCCAGACGAAATCCTGGCCCGAGGCCTGGCCGACCGCGCTGATCGGCAGCGTGAGGCGCGGCGCCTCGTCGGGCAGCACCACGCGGGCCTGCGCGTACTGGCCGGCGCGGAACAGCTCCTGGCGGTTGTCCAGCACCACGACCACGCCGATCGCACGCGTGCCGGTCTCGGCGGCGGGGGCGATGCGGTCGATGCGGCCCGGCACCGGCTGGCCCTGCCCTTCCACCTGCACCTGCACCGGCTGGCCGGGCTTCAGCAGCGACACCTCGTGCGTGCCGACGGTGCCGGCGAGCTCCAGCGTCGACAGATCGACCACCGTCAGCAGCTGCTGCTCGGCGCTGACCTTCTCGCCGGGCACCACATGGCGCTTGCCGACGATGCCGGAGATCGGCGCGACCAGCGCGGCCTCCCTGACGCCGACGCGCGTGGTGGCCAGCTGGGCCTGCGCCGACTTGAGCTGCGCGCGCGCCGAATCGAGGCGGGCCTGCGACGACTGCAGCGCGGTCGGCGAGATGAAGTTCTGCGCCGACAGGCCGACGTTGGCGGCATGCGTGCGTTCGGCCTCGACCAGGGCTGCCTGGGCGGATTCGACCGACGCCGAGCGGTCGGCGACGCGGCTCTGCAGGTCGGCCAGGTCGATGTCGCCGAGCAGCTGGCCGGCCTTGACGCGGCTGCCTTCGGCCACCTTCAGTTCGAGCAGCGTGCCGGTGGCCTTGGCGCGGATCACCGCGGTGCGCGGTGCGACCAGCGGCCCGGAGAACTCCACCACCAGCGGCATCGCGAGCTGCTTCGGCTGCACGACCTCGGACGCGACGAACTCCAGCGCGACGAGCGCCGGCTCCTTCTTCTTGTCGCCGCCCTCCTTCGAGCCGTTGCTGCGGCCGGGCACCAGCGCCAGCACGAGGCCGACGATGACCACCGCGCCGATCGCGCCGCCCACCCAGAGTCCACGCCGGGAGGTCCGTGATGATCCTCCGCCCACCGGCTGCTGCCCGTGTGAGGCGGCGCCGTGATCGTTGTGTGCTGTATTCATGGGCGGGAGTGTAGATTCGGCCCCGTACGGTCTGACAAGGTCTGCGACAGACTGCAGATTGGGGGGGCCGAGCAGTGAACCGGCCCGACGAATCGGTGGAACTTCGCGACGAACTGCGATCAGCGACGACGGATCACTGGTGCCCGGCGATCGGGTGCGGCTCGTAGCCTTCGCCGAGCGCCCGCAATTCGTCCGGCGACAGCGACAGCTCGGCGGCCGCCACCGCCTCGTCGAGCTGCGGCAGCTTGCTGGCGCCGATGATCGGCGCGCTGACGCCCGGCTGGTGCAGCAGCCACGCATAGGCCAGCGTCGCCGGGCTGACGCCACGCTGCGCCGCCAGCGCCTTCAGCCGCTCCACCGTCTTGAAGTCGCTGTCGCGGTAGTACAGGG
>NZ_JBFUCB010000735.1:0-2738 GCF_056405435.1 Rhizobacter sp. P1_G5
GGCAGCAGAAGCAGGAGAACCAGATCAAGGCGATCCGGGCCTTCATCGCGCAGAAGGTCGACGTGATCATCCTCGCGCCGCTGGTGACGACCGGCTGGGACACGGTGCTGAAGGAAGCGAAGGCGGCGAAGATTCCGGTCATCCTCGAGAGCCGCAACGTCGAGGTCAAGGACCCGACGACCTGGGTCTCGTTCGTCGGCTCGGACTTCGTCGAGGAAGGGCGACGCGCCGCCCGCTGGCTGCTCGACCACACCAAGGACACGACGGGCGACGTCAACATCGTCGAGCTGCAGGGCACCGTCGGCTCCGACCCTGCGAACGACCGCAAGAAGGGTTTCGAGGAAGTGATCAAGACGAACCCACGCTACAAGGTCATCCGATCGCAGACGGGGGACTTCACGCGGTCGAAGGGCAAGGAGGTGATGGAGGCCTTCCTGAAGGCCGAAGGCAGGAAGATCAATGTCCTCTACGCACACAACGACGACATGGCGATCGGCGCCATCCAGGCCATCGAGGAGACGGGGCTGAAGCCGGGCAAGGACATCCTCGTCATCGGGGTCGACGCGGTGAAAGGCGCCTTCGAGGCCATGATGGCCGGCAAGATGAACGTGTCGGTCGAATGCAGTCCGCTGCTCGGGCCGCAACTGATGGAGGCCGCGAAGAAGGCGGCAGCGGGTGAAACACTGCCGCGCTGGATCAAGACCAACGAGGGCGTGTTCCCGCAGGAGGTCGCGGCCAAGGAGTTTCCGAATCGGAAGTATTGAGGCAGGGCGGCAGGGCGGGTTGATCTGAGCCGTGAGCCGCAAGCGGTCGAGTTCCTCGATACGCTGCTGCTCACTCGTCGTCGGCGCCGGGGCGCGGCCCCTTCGTCGCCCGGAAAGGTGCCTCGTTGCCACGGGCTGTGCGGGTCGCAAAAGTAGACCTTCACGCGCGTATTGCTCAGTGCCGCCAGCCGCGTTTCTGCGCCTGCTTCACCTCATCGGCCGTCAGCACAGCACCCTCGATCCGTGCATCCACGGCGTCCAGCACCGCACGCGGAAGCGGGCTGCCGGCTTGGCGCATGTCCGACGTGGGCGCCTGTTCGGCCGTCGCCGTGGCGACCACGGTCCAGCGATCGGCCTGGCGGCAGGCCAGGCCGGCCGTCTCTCCTGCACTGAAGGTGCGGCAGTACTGGCCCGACCTGTCGACAAAACTCAGCTGCACCGCGACGCCGGCGGCGGCCTGGCCGGCCACCTGGGCGTCAAGCGTCTTGGCGAGCTGCTGACCAGCGACGAGCCGTCCGCCAGCGTCGCTCAGCAGCACGTCGCCCGCGCCGGAGGCACCTGACCCGAGGAGCTGGACCCCGAGCACGACGCCCAGGGCGAGGCTGGCCGCCATGCCGCCCCAGGCGGCCCAGCTGGACATGCCCCGGCGCTCGTCGCGCTGCTGGCGCCGCTCGGCCAGGCCACCGACTTTCGGCGGCACAGCCTCGGCCACCGGCTCGCGCAGCAGGGCGCTGAGCCGGTCGGGCACGGGCTCGTTCAGCACGTCGCCGAAAGCCGCCGCGACACGCTGGCGTTGCCCCTTCAGGCTGCCGATGCGTTCGCGCAGGCGCGCATCCTGCTGCAAGGCCTGCTCGAGCGCATCGCGGCGTTCGCCGGCGAGTTCGCCATCGGCGTGAGCCATCAGTTCTTCATCGTTCCACGTTGTCATGGCGTACCTCCGAGCATCTGTTGCAGCGCTTCGCGCGCACGGGCGAGACGGCTGGTGAGCGTGCCCACGGGGATGTCCAGCACCTGCGCGGCTTCCTGGTAGGAGAGGCCTTCCACGAGCACCAGACCGACCACCGCTCGCTGGTCGTCGCCGAGCTGCGAGACGGCCTTGCGCACCGACATCGCGTCGACCTGGGCGTCGTTGGAGCTCACGCCCACGTGCGCGCCTTCGGCTTCGTCGAAGAAGGTCTGCCCACGCCGTTCGCGCGACCTCAGTTCGTCGATCCAGGTTGTTTGCATGATTCTGAACATCCAGCTGTCCAGACGCGTTCCAGGCGTCCACTGGTCGGTGCGCACAAGCGCCTTTTCGATCGCCATCTGCACCAGGTCGTCTGCGTCCTCCCGGGAGTGCGCCAGCGTGCGCCCGAAGCGCCGCAACCGCGGCAAGAGCGCGGCGATCTGGGTTCGCACTTCCGTTGCAGAGTTCATCATTGAAGGGGACAACGAATGGGGGATGGATTTTCTTCCATGCCCCGCTCGTTATCCTCCCGAACCACGATGAAACCGATCTTCCATCACTGCCGCTTCCGCCAGGCCCGGCGCACGGTCCGCCGTGCAGCGGGGCTTGCGCTGGCCGTCGCGGTCGTCCTGGTAACGACGCCGGCCGCCGCCCAGCTGCGCCTGCCCTCGGTCAACGTGCCAGCCCTCGGCCGGCTTCCGCAGACCAACCTGCCGGAGACCGTGCAGCAGGCGGTGCCGCTGCAGGACCTGCGCCTGCGCACCCAGCGCGACCTGGTGCGGCGCAACCCCGATCGGATCGAGCTGGACCCGGCCGGCCAGCCCGTGCGCCGCGGCGAGCTGATCTGGCTCGCACCCTCGGCGGCCGCGCTGAGCGCCGCGCAGGCGCAGGGCTTCACCGTGCTGCGCGAGCAGCTGCTCCCAGAGCTCGATCTGCGCCAGATGGTGCTGCGCGCACCGCCAGGCGACTCGCTGGCCGCGGCCGCGCAGCGCCTGCGCGCCATCGAGCCCGAAGCCGCGGTCGATTTC
>NZ_JBFUCB010000736.1:0-2734 GCF_056405435.1 Rhizobacter sp. P1_G5
GCTCGCCTGCTGCGCCGACGATGCCGGGCGCGCCGCGCTCGCGCAGCGTGCCGCCGTGTGGGCGGCGCAAGGCCTGCGCGTGATCGCGGTCGCGCATGCGCCGTGGCGCGAAGGCGAGCCGCGGCCGGTGCACGGCTTCGCGGCCGACGGGCTGATCGCCTTCCAGGACCCGCTGCGCGACGACGTGCCGCACGCGCTGGCGCAGTGCCGCGAGGCCGGCGTGCGCGTCGTGATGATCACCGGCGATGCGCCGGCGACCGCGTCGGCGATCGCGCGCCAGGCCGGCTTCGAGCGCTGGGACGGCGACGCGGTGTGCACCGGCGCCGCGCTGGCCGCGATGGACGACCGGGCCTTCGATGCGGCGGTCGGGCGCATCGCGGTGTATGCCCGCGTCAGCCCGGACCAGAAGCTGCGCATCGTGCAAGCGCTGCAGCGCCGCGGCGAGGTGGTCGCGATGACCGGCGACGGCGTCAACGACGGGCCGGCGCTGCGCGCCGCGGATGTCGGCGTCGCGATGGGGCAGCGCGGCACCGACGTGGCCCGCGAGGCCGCGGCGCTGGTGCTGCTGGACGATCGCTTCGCGTCGCTGGTCGATGCGGTGCGCGCCGGGCGCCGCATCTTCGCGAACCTGCAGCGTGCGGTCGGCTACCTGCTGGCGGTGCACCTGCCGATCGTCGGGCTGTCGCTGCTGCCGGTGCTTGGCGGCCCGGTGCTGCTGCTGCCGGTGCACGTCGTGCTGCTGGAGCTGATCATCGACCCGGCGTGTTCGCTGGTGTTCGAGGCCGAGCCGGCGGTGCGCCATGCGATGAAGGTGCCGCCGCGTCCGGCGGGCGCGGCGCTGTTCGGCCGCGGCGCGGTGCTGCGCGCGCTCGGGGTGGGCGCGGTGGCGCTGGGCGCCGTCGTCGCGGTGCAGGTGGCGGGCCGCTGGGCCGCCTTCTCGGACGAGGGTCTGCGCCTGGCGGGCCTGGCGACGCTGGCGGCGGGCAACCTCGCGATGCTGCAGTGGTTCCGCGGCGGACGCGATGCGCTGGCGGTGCGCAACGGCAGCTTCGACCTGCTGGTGCTGGGGGTCGCGGCGACCTTCTCGCTGCTGCTGCTGGTGCCGCAGCTCGCACGGCTGTTCGGCCTGCCGGTGCTGCCGGCCAGCGTGGTGCTGCCGCTGCTGGCGGTGCCGGCCGTGGTGTCGGGCTGGCGGCTTGCGCGGGGGAGGCGCCGCGCGCTCAGCGGGGCCTGAACGCGTCGAGCTGCCGCCGCAGCGCGTCGATCTCGTCGAGCAGCTGCAGCACCAGCGCCGTGCCGCCGGGACCGAGTTCCAGGTCTCGCGACAGGCGCAGCGCCTTGCGCGCGCGGGCCAGCTCGCTGCCGCTGAAACGCCAGCGCTCCGGCGCCTCGCCCTGCGGCGACAGCACGCCCTCGTCGACCAGCGCGACCAGCCGCTCGGGTTCGGTGCCGCAGACCTGCACCAGCTGCGTCAGCGTGAACTGGTGTGTCTCGTCGACGACGACCGCGTCGACGCTGATGGATTGCGCGTGTGCCATGTCAGCCCTCCAGTTCGCTGCGCGCATCGAACCCGCCGAACGCGCGGCCGAGCGCCGCATAGGCCTCGCGCTGCGCGTCGTTCGTGGCGGCCGGCACGCGCACCGCCAGCAGCACGTACAGGTCGCCCGGCGGCGTGCCCGGCAGCCCCTTGCCCTTCAGGCGCAGCCGCCGCCCGGCGGCCGAGCCGGCTGGCACCGTCAGCTCGATGCGGCCGTCCGGCGTGTGCACCGTGACGCTCGCACCGAGCGCGGCCTCCCACGGCGCGACCGGCAGCTCGAGCGTGACGTCGCGCCCGTCGATGCTGAACTGCGCGTGGGGTGCGATCTCGATCTCGAGGTACAGGTCGCCCGCCGGCCCGCCGCCGAGGCCCGGCGCGCCCTGGCCGGCCAGGCGCAGCTGCTGCCCGGTGCGCACGCCGCGCGGGATGTTGACCTCCAGCTGCCGCTCGCGGAACACGATGCGGCCGCTGTCGTCGGGCACCGGCGTGCGCAGCGACAGCGTGCGGCGCGCGCCGCGGTAGGCATCGGCGAGATCGATCACCACCTTGGCGTGGTGGTCGCTGCCGCCGGCGCGTGCGCTGCCGCGCGCGGCGCGGTGGTGGCGGCCGAACAGCGATTCGAAGAAGTCGCTGTAGTCCATCGGGTCGCCGGGCCCGGCATCGCGGCCGCTGAACTCGAAGCCGCTGTCCCAGCCGGGCGGCGGGTCGAAGCGCTCGCCGCTGCGGTGGCGCCGGCCGACCTCGTCGTAGGCGGCGCGCTTCTCGGGGTCCTGCAAGGCCTCGTAGGCCTCGGCCACGTCCTTGAAGCGGGCCTCGGCGTCGGGCTCCTTGCTGACGTCGGGGTGGTACTTGCGGGCCAGCTTGCGGTAGGCGCGCTTGATCTCGTCCTGCGTGGCGGTGCGCTCGACACCGAGCGCGGCGTAGTAGTCCTTGAACTCCATGGGGTGTGGGATCGTCAGTGCGTGGAAGGCGGGGAGGGCCGCAGTCTGCGCCAGGCCAGCGCGGCCAGCCACGCGAACTTCAAGACCCTGCGCAGCATGCGGGTTCGCCCGCTCGCGCCGGCGGGTGCGAGCGCGCCGCGCAGCACGCCGGCGGCCTGCCGGATGCGCAGGCGCTGCAGCCGTGCCTCCAGCTGCAGCAGGTCGCGGCGCTGCGCGAGCAGCTCGCGGTGGTTCATCGCGAGCCCGGCGCGAACGC
>NZ_JBFUCB010000737.1:0-2726 GCF_056405435.1 Rhizobacter sp. P1_G5
CGCCAGCGCCCCCCGCGCGGCCGCTGCCGCCCACCCCGGCGGCCGCGCCGCCGTTCGACCCCAACATGACGCAGGTCAGCGCGCCGCGCCCGCCGGCGCCGCCCCGGGCTGCACCGCCGGCTGCACGCATCCGCGGCGACGACCTCACGCCGACGACGACGATGCCCGGCGTGCGCCCGGCCCGGCCGTCGCTGATGACCTCGGCACCGATGCCGCTGACGCCGATGCCRCCCACGCCGGTGGCACCGCCCGTGGCTGTTCCACCGCCCGCCACGCGCCCGCCCGCGGCCGCCCCGGCCTACGCCGCCGGCGACACCACGCCCGACGCGCTGTGGGCCGCGTTCTGCGAAGGCGCGGGCATCCAGCTGCAACCGCCGCAGGGCCTGAACCCGGCGCTGATGCGGGTGATCGGCGAGTTGCTGCGCCATTCGGTGGACGGCACGCTGAAGCTGGTCGCCACGCGGGCCGCCGCCAAGCAGGAGCTGCGCGCCGATGTGACGATGATCCAGGCCCGCAACAACAACCCGCTGAAGTTCTCGCCGGATGCCGGTACCGCGATCGAGCAGCTGCTGCAGCCGCCGATGCGCGGCTTCATGGTCGGCCCGGCCGCGGTGCACGATGCGATGGACGACCTGGTCGGCCACGCGATCGGCACGATGGTGGGCATGCGCGCCGCGCTCGAAGGCGTGCTCAAGCGCTTCGAGCCCTCGCAGCTCGAGAGCAAGCTCTCCGGCAACAGCGTGCTCGACAGCGTGCTGCCGATGAACCGCCGCGCCAAGCTCTGGGAACAGTACCTGCAGCACTACCAGCGCATCCACGAAGACGCCCAGGAGGATTTCCACGAGTTGTTCGGCAAGGCCTTCATCAAGGCCTATGAAGACCAGCTGGACCGCCTGGACGCCGAGCGCCATCCGGGCCGCACCTGACGGACGCATGCCCATGCTGCAAGTCGAGATCGCCGCCCGCAGCGAGGTAGGCGGGCGAAGCCGCAACGAGGACGACCTGCGCCACGGCGTCAGCGGGCCGTTCTGCTATGCCGTGCTGGCCGACGGGGCCGGCGGGCACCGGGGCGGCAACGTCGCCTCCGACATGGTGGTGCGCATGACGGCGCTCGGCCTGCAGTCGGCGACGCAGGCGACGCCCGAGTACCTGACGCAGCTGGTGTGYGACACGCATGCGGCGATCAACGAGCAGCAGCAGGGCAAGCGCAGCGCCGAGCGCATGCATGCGACGCTGGTCGCGCTGTGGATCGACATGCGGCGCGAGGAAGCGCTGTGGACGCACGTCGGCGACTCGCGCCTGTACATGCTGCGCCATGGCCGCGTGTGCCACGTGACGCGCRACGACAGCGTCGTGCAGCGCATGGTCGACGCCGGCTACCTGACGCCGGAAGAGGCGATCGACCACCCGCACAAGAACCAGCTGCTCAGCGCGATGGGCACCGAGGGACCGGTGGAGCCGAGCACGCTGGAGACCCACATGCCGATCGAGGACGGCGACGCCTTCCTGCTGTGCTCCGACGGCTGGTGGGACCTGTTCTCGAAGCGGGCGATCGAGTCGGCCTTCGCCGCCGCCGATTCGGCCGGGGACTGGCTGGACCGCATGGGCGAGACCATCCGCGCCGCGGCCAAGCCGAAGCAGGACAACTACACCGCGATCGCGGTGTGGGTCGGCGATCCGTCGGAAACCACGCGGATGTCGGGGTTGTGGGAAGACGACACGCTGGGCGACGGGGCGGGCAAGGCGGCCCCTTGATCGTGGGATGCGTGACCTTCGTCGCTTCCGATGGGGGGTGGCAGCGGTCATGATCGCGGAATCTGTACGGAGGTCCCTGATGGACACGCTGAGCTTCAATTCGTCTTCGCTGCGCCGCACTGCCGGGCTGGTCCTGGCTGCCGCGCTGGCTGCCCCGCTGCTGGCCGCGCCGCTGCGCGCCCAGGATATGGGCGACACCCGGGTGCTGAAGGGCAACAAGGTCACCGAGGCCAACCTGCTGGACGCGCTGACGCCGCCGCCTGAGCCGGTCGTCACGCGCAGCCTGAAGGTGAGCCGCGACGGTGCGGGCGTCTCGGCGCCGGAGCGCAAGGCGAGCGCCTCGCTGCTGATCACGTTCCTGACGAACTCGTCGGAGCTGACCGAATCGGCGAAGCAGCAACTCGACGTGGTGGCCGGTGCACTGAAGAACGACCGGCTGGCCGACTACACCTTCAACGTCGAAGGCCATGCCGACCCGCGGGGCAACGCCGACGCGAACATGGTGCTGTCACAGCAGCGCGCCGAGAGCGTGCGCGACTACCTGGTGACGACGCACAGCATCGCCGCCGACCGCCTGAAGGCCGAGGGCAAGGGCGACCACGACCTGCTGAACCGCGCGGTGCCGGCGGCGCCGGAGAACCGGCGGGTGACGATCGTGACGAACACGAAGTAGGCATGCCAGACAGAGAGCCGGTGGCCGGCAACGCCACGCAGGTGGCGTCGGCCCAGGCAGAACTGACGATCCAGGAGGCCGCCGACATGTTGAACGTGTCGCGCCCTCGTCTGCTGAAGCTGCTCGAAGGCGGATCACTGCCGTTCCGCCAGACTGGCACGCAGCGGCGCATCCGATTCGTCGACCTGATGGCGTTCAAAGACCGGCGCGACCGCGACAGTGATGCCGCGCTGGATGAACTGGCGCAGCAGGCGCAGAACCTCGGAATGGGCTACGAGTAGGCCTCGCCGTTCACGGT
>NZ_JBFUCB010000738.1:0-2723 GCF_056405435.1 Rhizobacter sp. P1_G5
GTGCTCGACGGTCAGCGTCAGCCGGTTCAGCAGCCACGCGACGCCCCAGCCGCCGGCCAGCCCGATCGCGAGACCGAAGCCGGCTTGCGTCGCGAGCAGCAGCAAGAGCTCGCCCGGCCCGGCGTTCGAGCGGATCACGGCCGTCATCGCGAGCGTCAGGAACACCGCCATCGGGTCGTTCAGGCCCGACTCCATCTCGAGCGTCGAGGACACCCGCTCCGGCAGCTGGATGCCGGCATGGCGCAGCAGCGAGAACACCGCCGCCGCATCGGTCGACGCGACGATCGCGCCGAGCAGGAAGCCGTAGCGCCAGTCGACCTGCAGCACCGCCATCGCGACCGCGCCAACCATCAGCGCCGTCAGCACGACGCCGAGCGTCGCGAGCCACAGGGCAGGCTTCAGGCCGGCGCGCACGCTGGCCATCGGCGTGCTGATGCCGCCTTCGAGCAGGATCACCGCCAGCGCGGCATTGCCGACCCAGGCCGTCATCTGCGTGTCGTCGAAGCGCAGGCCGCCCGGGCCGTCGACGCCGATCAGCATGCCCGCGGCGAGGAACACCAGCAGGAACGACAGGCCGAGCCGCGCCGAGAACACCCCCGCGAGCAGGCTGACGAACATCAACAGCCCGCTCGCCAGCAGCAGGAGGTGGAAGGCGTGCATCCGTGGACGTTAGCAGAGGGGCCTCGACCCGAGGCACACTGGCGGGCTGATTTCGCTGCAGTCCTTCGCCTACACCATGAGCCAATCCCTTGCCCTCGACACCGCCGTCTTCACGCTGAGCAACGCCGCCGGCCTGTCCATCCAGGTGATGGACCACGGCGCCACCTGGGTGTCCTGCAGCGTGCCGCTGCCCGGCGCCGCGCCGCGCGAGGTGCTGCTGGGCTGCGCCCGCCTGGACGACTACCGCCGCCAGACCGGCTACCTCGGTGCCACCATCGGCCGCTATGCCAACCGCATCGGCGGTGCGCGCTTTCCGCTCGACGGGCGCGAGGTCAAGGTGGCCGCGAACGAAGGCGTCAACCAGTTGCACGGCGGGCCGGTCGGTTTCGACAAGCGGCTGTGGACGCTGGTCTCGCACGCGCCGACCGAACTGGTGCTGTCGCTCGTCAGCGAAGACGGCGACCAGGGCTACCCCGGCCGCATGGAGACGACGGTGCGCTACCGGCTCGGCGACGACCTGAGCGTGCTGGTCGAGCTCGCCGCCACCGTCAGCGCGCCGTGCCCGGTCAACCTGACCAACCACGCGTACTTCAACCTCGACGGCGATGCACCCGATGGCGACATCCGCGCGCACCGGCTGCGCATCGCGGCGCAGCAGTTCCTGCCGGTCGACGCCGGATCGATCCCGACCGGCGAGCGGCGCGACGTGGCCGGCACCGCCTTCGACTTCCGCACACCGCGCCCGATCGGCGAGGCGCTGATGCACGACGAGCAGCAGAAGCTGACGCGCGGCTACGACCACTCGTACTGGCTCGATGCCGGCTGCGCCGACGGCCGCACGCCGGCCGCCGAGGTGGTGGCGGGCGATGGCCGGGTGGCGCTCGCGCTGCACACGCGGCTTCCGGCGCTGCAGGTCTACAGCGGCAACTACCTGCCCGGCACGCCGACCCGCGTGGCCGGTGCCACGTATGCGCAGCACGCCGGCTTCGCGCTCGAGCCGCAGTACTCGCCCGACACGCCGAACCACCCGGAGTGGCCGGGCTGCGTGCTGCGGCCGGGCGAGCGTTTCGAGCAGGCGCTGCGCTACGTGTTCACGGTGCGCTGAAAAGAAACGATACACGGCGATACCGCCGCGATAACACGCCGGGCGCGGCAGCGACGACGATGCAGGCCATGTTCACACCACGACCTGCAGGAGGAATCTTCATGCGCCCCTGGCTCAAACGCACCCTGATCGGCGTCTTCGGCGCCTCGGCCCTGTTCGGCGGCTTCGCCGCCTGGTCGCAGCACCCGCACGGCTTCGGCCGCTGGGAATCGATGAGCGAGGCCGATGTCGCCCGCTTCAAGGCCCGCGCGATCGAGCATGCGGCACGCCGGCTCGACCTCGACGCCGCGCAGCAGGCCCGCCTGGGCGTGCTGATCGACACGCTGCAGCAGCAGCGCCAGGCGCTGCGCGGCAACGCCGACCCGCGCGCGGAGTTCCGCTCGCTGATGGGCGACGGCACCTTCGACCGCTGGCATGCGCAGGACCTGATCAACAGCAAGCTCGCGAGCGTGCGCGACGGCAGCCCGAAGCTGGTGGCGGCAGTCGGCGATTTCTACGACAGCCTGCGGCCGGAGCAGCAGCGGCAGGTGCGGGATTTCCTCCAGCAACGCCACGGGCCGTGGAGTTGAAGCACCGTCCCGGATTGGCATCCGGGCTACGACAATCCGCGCCATGCCCCGCATCCTGCTGATCGACGACGACGCGCACCTGGCGCCGCCGCTGCGCGCGTATTTCAGCCGCTTCGACCTCGACCTCGATGCCGCCACGCGGCCGAGCGAGGGCCTGCGGCTGCTGCGCGGCGACGGCTACGACCTCGCGATCCTCGACGTGATGCTGCCCGAGATGGACGGCTTCCAGCTGTGCCGCGAGATCCGCCGCTTCAGCGACGTGCCGATCCTGATGCTCACCGCGCGCGGCGACGTCATGGACCGCGTGGTCGGCATCGAGCTCGGTGCCGACGACTACCTGCCCAAGCCCTTCGAGCCGCGCGAGCTGCTGGTGCGGCTGCAGGCCATCC
>NZ_JBFUCB010000739.1:0-2720 GCF_056405435.1 Rhizobacter sp. P1_G5
TCCCCGAAGCACTCGCAGAACAGTGCGACACGCTGGTCTCGATCGGCGGCATCCAGTCGAACCAGACGCGCCAGGTCGCCGCGGTGGCGGCCCACCTCGGGATGAAGTGCGTGCTGGTGCAGGAAAACTGGGTCAACTATTCGGATGCCGTCTACGACCGCGTCGGCAACATCGAGATGTCGCGCATCCTGGGCGCCGACGTGCGGCTCGACGCGGCCGGATTCGACATCGGCATCCGCCCAAGTTGGCAGCAGGCGCTGGACGATGTGAGGCGTGCCGGCGGCAAGCCCTTCCCGATCCCGGCCGGTTGCTCGGAGCACCGGCTGGGCGGGCTGGGATTCGTCGGGTTCGCGGAGGAAGTGCGCGCCCAGGAAGCCTCACTCGGCTTCAGGTTCGACTACATCGTCGTCTGCTCGGTCACGGGCAGTACGCAAGCCGGCATGGTGGTCGGCTTTGCCGCCGACGGCCGTGCCGACCGCGTCATCGGCATCGATGCGTCGGCCAAGCCGGCACAGACCCGCGCGCAGATCCTGCGCATCGCGCAGAACACGGCCGAACTGGTGGCGCTGGGCCGGGCCATCACCGACCAGGACGTGGTGCTGGACACGCGCTTCGGCGGGCCCGAGTACGGGTTGCCGAGCGAGGGCACCCTGGAAGCGATTCGCCTGTGCGCGCGCCAGGAAGGCATGCTCACCGACCCCGTCTACGAGGGCAAGTCGATGCACGCGATGATCGAGATGGTGCGCCAGGGCGAGTTCCCTGAAGGATCGAAGGTGCTGTACGCGCACCTGGGCGGCGTGCCGGCGCTCAATGCCTACAGCTTCCTGTTTCGCAACGGCTGAACGGAAAAAGCCGGCAAGAAAAAACGGGCTAGACGCCTGAGCATCTAACCCGTTGTTCCATTTCTTGTTTTTGGTGCGGCTGGCAGGATTCGAACCCACGACCCCTTGGTTCGTAGCCAAGTACTCTATCCAACTGAGCTACAGCCGCTGAGCCTCGCAGTATAGCAGGCTTTTTTCAGATTCCCGCGACCGTTGCAGCCTGTCGATAGCAATCGGCCGTGCGCTCGACATCGCCCTGCTGCTCGGCCAGGTGCGCGAGCAGCACCCAGGCGTCGCGGCGCGCGGCCAGTGGCAGCTCTTCGGCATCGGCGGCCTGCTGCAGCAGCAGCCGCGCCTTGCCCCACAGCTCGCGCTGCGCCAGGGCGCGGCCCACCGCATGCGCCAGCGCCGGCTCGCGCGGGAAGGCCTGCAGCGAGGCTTCCAGCCGCGGCAGCCAGTCGGCTCCGATGCCGTCGATCGACGCGACCAGCGCCTCGGCCAGCGCACAGCGCTCGTCGATGCCCAGCTCGCCCAGCCGCTCCCAGAACGGCCGCAGCGCGTTGCGCGCATCCGCCTGCGCGCCGAACTTCGACAGCCGCGTCGCGGTGCGCGCCGCGACGAAAGGGTCGCGCCGGTCGACCGCCTCGAGCGACAGCCACACGCGCCGCACCTGGTCGGCATCGCGCGCGCCATCGAGCGACTCGAACGCGAGCGAGCGCAGCAGGCCTTGTGCCGCATCCTTCGAGAACGCCTGGTGCTTGGCCAGCAGGCGCGCGGTCTTCAGCGCCTCGTGCGGCTGGCGGGCCAGCCGCGTGGCCTGCAGGCGCAGGCGCAGCGCATGCGTGCGGCGCGCGACCCCGGGCGGCAGTTCGCCCAGCAGCTCGAGCGCACGCGCCGCATCGCGGTCGTCGAGCGCCCATTCGGCGGCCAGCAGGCGCGCGCCCTCCTCGGCCGGCCGCGCCAGGCCGCTGCGGCTCGACAGCTCGAGCGCCAGGCGCAGCTGTTCGTCGCGGCGGGCGCGGTCCTGCAACTTGTGCAGGCTGCCGGCGGCCAGCAGGTGGCCGAGCACGGTGAATTCGTTGTCCTGCACCAGGTCGGGCGTGTCGCTCTGGATCAGCAGCGCCCGCTGCGCCGATTTCTGCGCGCGGCTGTAGCGCCCGCCGAAGTACTGCGACAGCGCATCGCGCAACGCCGCCTGCGCGGTGCGGTCGCGGCGCGCGACGCGCCATTCGTGGGCCCGCCGCGGCAGCCCGATCAGCGCGTTGATCGCCTGGATCACCGCGACCAGCGCGAAGCAGGTCGCCACCAGTGCGATCAGGAACAGGTTCAGCGAGACGTCGAGCCGCCACGAGCCCCAGTAGAACGACGCCAGGCCGTCATTGGTGCCCAGCACCGAAGCGCTGACCACCGCCAGAGCGAACAACAGCACGAACCAGATGACGGCACGCATCGGGAAGGGGGACCTCAGGTCAACGGCCGGCCGTCGCGGTGGCCAGCGCCGCGAGCGTGTCGTCGGGCCGCGGCAGCACCACCTGGCGGGCGCCGGCCGACACCTGCTTCACCAGTTCGAGCGCCACCGTCGTGCGCCGCGAGCTGCGGTCGAAATAGCGTTCCAGCGCCTGCTGGGCGCTCTGCAGGTCGGCCTGCGCCGCGTCGAACTGGCGGCTCAGCACCGCCAGGCGCGCGTTCAGCAGGCGCAGCTTCAGGTTCTCGCGCAGGAAGAAGGCCTGCTCCGGCGCCAGCCACATCGCATCCGGGTTGTCGATGCGGTTCACGCGCACCAGCGAGCGGGTCTCGCCCCAGACGCGATCGAACAGCGCACCCAGGCGATCGGACAGCTCGGCCAGCCCGCCGCCCACCGGCGTCGGCGCGCCCTGGCCGGCCGGCGAGGCGCTGCGG
>NZ_JBFUCB010000740.1:0-2718 GCF_056405435.1 Rhizobacter sp. P1_G5
AGGCAGGCCGAGCGCGACGAGGGGCTGCGCCCCGGGCCGACGACGAGCGAGCAGCAGCGCATCAAGGAGCTCGAACGCGAGGTGCGCGAGCTGCGCCAGACCAACGAGATCCTGAAGCTGGCGAGCGCGTTTTTCGCGAAGGCGGAGCTCGACCGCCATCACAAGAAGTGAGGGCGTTCATCGACGCGCAGCGCGAGCACTTCGGGGTCGAGCCGATCTGCAGGGCCTTGCAGGTTGCCCCGTCGGGTTACTGGCGCCACGCGGCGCGCTTGCGCAACCCGGCGCTCGTGCCACAGCGAGCCAGGCGCGATGCCGTGCTGGTCGATCAGGTCCAGCGAGTGCACCGCGCCAACCTGCAGGTCTATGGCGCTCGCAAGGTCTGGCGGCAATTGCACCGCGAGGGCGTGGCGGTGGCGCGCTGCACGGTCGAGCGGCTGATGCGGCTCAARGGCCTGCAGGGTGCGCGACGGGGCAAGGCGGTACGCACCACCACGCCGGACGCGAAGGCGCCGTGCCCSCTGGACAGGGTGAACCGGCAGTTCCACGCCGAGCGGCCGAACCAGCTGTGGGTCAGCGACTTCACCTACGTCTCGACCTGGCAGGGCATGGTCTACGTGGCCTTCGTGATCGACGTCTACGCGCGCTTCATCGTRGGCTGGCGGGTSAGCAGCTCCATGCGAACCGACTTCGTGCTCGACGCGCTGGARCAGGCGCTGTACGCACGCAAGCCCGAGCGCGACGGGGCGCTGATCCACCACTCCGATCGCGGCTCGCAGTACGTCAGCATCCGCTACTCCGAGCGGCTGGCCCAGGCTGGCATCGAGCCGTCGGTCGGCTCCAAGGGCGACAGCTACGACAACGCGCTGGCCGAGACGATCAACGGGTTGTACAAGACCGAGCTGATCCATCGGCGTGCGCCCTGGAAGTCCAAGGAAGCCGTCGAGCTGGCCACGCTCGAATGGGTCTCGTGGTTCAACCACCACCGGCTGCTCGAGCCCATCGGCTACATCCCGCCAGTCGAAGCCGAGGCAAACTACCATCGCAACTCGCCACTCGTCAGGCCATCACGGCCTGACTCACACCAACCGGCCTCCACGAAAGCCGGGGCGATTCACCCATCCGCTTCGTGCTTCTTCAGCAGGGGCGCGAAGCAATCGTTGCCACCGTCGGCTTTCACGTTTGGCACAGCAGAGGTCACATACGACGTTGCACCTGACCATTGGGGACAAGGTATCGCAACGGCAGCATGCCGGAACGCCGCTCTTTGGGCTTTCGAAGTCAAGGGGTGGCACAGAGTCCAAGCCACTACTGTCTTGCCAAACGTTCGATCTCAACGCGTTTTGGAACGGTGCGGCTTCCAGCGGGAAGGCCTCGTACGGAATTTCAGGCTTGTACGAGGCGCACCTACCGACTACTGGCTGTATGCGGCCATTCCCGGTGAGGTGCAACGTGCGTCCTGAGAACGTGCATGCCCGCCAAGCCAGCGCTGCCGATGCCGAACGCATCGGCGACATGTTGGCAGTCGCGTACGAACCGGTTATGCAACGCATGCCGAGCAGTGACGCTGCCAGCTTTGCAGGGAATCTGCCTGGAGCGGTGGCACGGTACGCGAGTCGTGGCGTTTGGCTGCTCGCCGAACAGCGAGCTGAGCTTGTCGGTGCTGTGGCGTTCTTCGCGCCGGGCAGCACGACCCACCCTCTGTACCAAGGCAACGTCGCCCACATTCAGCTACTGGGCGTCGTTCCCCGCTGGGCGCGCAAGGGAGTCGCGCAGGCCCTCATGGCAGAGTGCCTGTCGATGACCAGGACCTCGGGGGCATCGGAACTCCTTCTTCAAACGAGCGAGCTCATGCCCGAGGCTCGGCGCTTGTATGAGCGTCTAGGCTTCATTCTTCGCAATGAACTTCCGCCGGTGTGGGGGGCACCAACCTACTTGTTTGCAAAGAGTGATGTCCAGGCCCTTCATGTCGAACGTTGAGCGACCACTTGTGAGCGCCGCGACTGCTTCCTCGATCGTCGGCCGGCGTTGCGCGTCGCGGCGCTGTTCAGACCGTCGTTCAGGACTTTATTGCCCTGTTCACGACTATATTTGTTCAGAATACACGGGCCGCGAAGCTCGAGGGCTCACTCCACCGTCACGCTCTTCGCCAGGTTCCGCGGCTTGTCCACATCCGTCCCCCGCGCACACGCCGTGTGATACGCCAGCAACTGCAGCGGCACCACGTGCAGGATCGGTGACAGCGCCCCGTAGTGCTCCGGCATCCGGATCACATGCAGCCCTTCGCTGCTCTCGATCCGCGTATCCGCATCGGCAAACACGAACAGCTCGCCGCCGCGTGCCCGCACTTCCTGCAGGTTGCTCTTCAGCTTCTCCAGCAGCGCGTCGTTCGGCGCGACGGTCACCACCGGCATCTCGGCCGTCACCAGCGCCAGCGGCCCGTGCTTCAGTTCGCCGGCCGGGTAGGCCTCGGCGTGGATGTAGCTGATCTCCTTCAGCTTCAGCGCGCCTTCGAGCGCGATCGGGTAGTGCAGGCCGCGCCCGAGGAACAGCGCGTTCTCCTTGCGCGCGAACTCCTCGCTCCACGCGATCACCTGCGGCTCCAGCGCCAGCACCGCCTGCACCGCCACCGGCAGGTGGCGCAGCGCCTTCAGGTGCTCCTGCTCCTGCGCATCGCTCAGGTGCCCGCGCACCTGCGCCAGTGCCAGCGTCAGCAGGAAC
>NZ_JBFUCB010000741.1:0-2712 GCF_056405435.1 Rhizobacter sp. P1_G5
CTACATGCCCTACCAGGGCGGCTCAATCGGTACCGACTCGAAGGGGCGCACGCCTGTCGACTTGCCCGGGCGTCCGCCGAAAGCTGACGGCAATGAGGAGGCATCATGAAGCATGACGGCCCGGTGCTGTACTGCGGCGCCCCACACGGAAGGTTCCACCACATCGTTGAAGCTGCGGGCCACACCAAGGCCAGCGCTGTCGTGCTGCTGGGCGACATGGAGCCCGAGCGGCCATTGCACGAGGAACTTGAATCCATCCTTGATCGCGTCTGGTGGATTCCCGGCAACCACGACGCCGACAGTGATGCGTTGTGGACGCGCGTTTGGGGAAGCAGGCTCGAGGACCGGAACGTTCACGGCAAGGTCGTGACCCTGCCGGACGGGACGCGCCTCGCCGGACTTGGCGGTGTGTTTCGCGAGGCCGTCTGGTATCCGTCGGCTTCGGCTGCGCGCGAGGGCGCGCCGGCATTTCGCTCTCGCAAGGAGCACGCAAAGTCGACCCCGAAGCAAGACCGCTGGGCGGGCGGCACGCACCGCAAGCACTGGGGCACGATCTACCCAGAGGAACTCGACCGTCTCGCTGACATGCGTGCAGACGTCCTCATCTCTCATGAAGCACCGGCATACCACCCGAACGGCTTCGAAATCTTGGACACGCTGGCTCAGGCCATGGGCGTCAAGTTGACTGTCCACGGTCACCATCATGACCGGCTCGACAGCTCGGGCCGTTGGACAGAGCAAGGATTCAAGAGCTTCGGAGTTGGRCTCAGAGGCATCAGTGCCATCGACTTCGATGGCAATGCACGCGTCATCGTCCCTGGAGAGCTCGATGAGGCCCGCAACAGCAGGCACAGGACGACCTGGCCATGAGCTTCGCACTCGAAGCAGAAGGAGGGCGCATGATGCTGCAGATCCGCCTCCGCGGCCGGCCGCAGTGGTTTCCCCTCCAAACTTGGCTGTTTGACGAGATGCTCGAAGACGTCGTGAGCGATACGCATTTCACGTGTGATGCTGATGGGCAGCAAGTTGTCGTACGCTGACGGGCGGGCCGGCCGCGCTGATATGGTCGGCATCGACGAGGCCGCCAGGCTCGCCGTCATCGCATCAACGAAGCTACAGCGCATGGCCAAGCGGAAGCACCCGAGCGTCATTGCGATCGACCACACAACACTTGGTCTGCGGTTCCCGCGGTGGCAGTTCGATGCCCAGCTCTGGCCTGTCGTTCAGAAGCTTGGCGTCGAATTGAAGGGCGATGGACTTGAGATGCTCGGATGGCTCGAGACACCGCTTGGCGCACTTGGCGGTCGCACACCGCGGGCGGCTCTTGAACAGGGCGAGCTGGTAGATAGAATTCTTGAATTGGCGTCTGGAGAAGGGCTGTGACTGTAGAGGGCCGACCGGTGTGGACGAGGCTTCTATTCTTGGACTTTGATGGGTGGTTCTCCGCCCAGTTGTTGTCCGCCGGCAGCGTGCCGTCGTCCACTTAGTGCATGAGCCGTGCCCATCGCCCCAGGCTGTAGCCAATTGCCTTGGCTGACAGCGGCGTCACCACTTTCATGCCGCAGTCGCAGAAACGCCGCGGGCTCGCTGCTGCATAAGTCGAGCAAGGCCATGCCGAACGGTTGCTGGAGGCAGCGCTGCAGCGGCTGAGAGACTCTCGTGCGTTCTGGGTACCCAGCTCGACTCTCGAGCCTCGGGCGACGTCCGCCGCCAGTCYGCTGATGCGCTGTTGGAGACGGCAGGCTCCACCTATGCATCGGCTGTGTTGGGTGCTCCCCCGTCGACCAGCGCGGCGGTATCCTTCTTGAACATGGCGAGTTCGTTGTATACCTCGCTGCACTTCACTAGGCGCAGGAGCGCGGATGCCTCTTCGAACCAGTCCTCATCCTGACCCGCCCATGGTTCCGCCGTTTCGAGCGTGATGTCGAAGCGCTCGATGTCTCGCCGAAGACAGTCGTTTCCGAACCAGTCCTCACCGGGCCGATACGGCAGCGCATACCAGCTGTGGAAGAGAGGCTCGAGCGCCTCGATGCATGCTGAGGGGGCGTTGCTGGGTGCGAATCCCAAGAACAGTTTGGCTGGCACTGCTCCAGAATCGACGGCGGTAGACACACAAAAGTATCTGCCGGAGGGGATGACAATGTCCGAAGAACGTGGCGACCGCGTCGTCAATGGTCCGCACCAGTTTTGGCTTGCTACCTGTGGCCTCGACACGCATGCCCGCAGTTCTCGGCACGCGCGCAACGACACACCCTGGGCGGCCTTCACGGCCGACGGGAATCGGTTGGTCTGCACTGTCTGGGTTGACCTC
The DNA here is from genome assembly GCF_056405435.1 of Rhizobacter sp. P1_G5. Classification (NCBI taxonomy): domain Bacteria; kingdom Pseudomonadati; phylum Pseudomonadota; class Betaproteobacteria; order Burkholderiales; family Sphaerotilaceae; genus Rhizobacter; species Rhizobacter sp. P1_G5. Next base: position 2,312 of record NZ_JBFUCB010000741.1, read on the forward strand.
GTAGCGCCGATCCACGATCCACTGACGAGCACAATCCGCCGCTTCGTGGTCTTGGGCGGACGCTCAACCGAGTGGAAGGGTGGCGCGCTGAAGCGCGGCCGCGAGACTCGCGAGCACTTGGAGCGGGCCCGGGCGGAGAAGCTGCCTGTGTTCGGTTTCCTGGTGTCTGCGACCCAGGAGGAGAGCTTCGATGTGTCCCGCTCCATCAAGCATGTGCATCTGGACCATGTGCATGTGCTGAAGCCGCTGTTCGGCATGGAGGTGGACGCCTTGAAGGAGCGACTTGGCATCATGAAGGCGCTCGCCGCCCGGTGGAAGTCGAGCGACGCGGACGCGCTGGCGAACGGGTTGCTGTTCGAACTGGTAGATCCAGCGGGCGATCTTCCCGGTGCCAACTGGAC
>NZ_JBFUCB010000742.1:0-2693 GCF_056405435.1 Rhizobacter sp. P1_G5
GTGCTGGCCAGTCCAAGGTCGACAACGGCGCCGACGAGTGGAAGTACGTCGCCAAGGGCACCTGCAAGAGCCTGGGCGGCAAGACCGCCGAAGAAGCCAAGAAGCAGTGAGCCGGCGGTGAGTGCCGCCGCGCTGCCGTCGCTCGACCGCCCGGTCGGCATCGGCTTGCGCCAGCCTCACTATGCCGAGCTGCTGGACCGCCCGTGGGAGGGCCGGCCGCTCGGCTTCGTCGAGGTGCATTCCGAGAATTTCTTCGCTGACGGCGGCGCCGCGATCGCGGTGCTGCACGAGGCGCGCTCGCGCTGGGACGTGAGCCTGCACGGCGTCGGGCTGTCGCTGGGATCGGCCTGCGGGCTCGATCCGTGGCACCTCGACCGGCTGGCGCGGCTGGCCGAGCGCATCGAGCCGGTGCGCGTCTCCGACCATGCCAGCTTCGCCCGCGCACCGGGCGGCCCGGCGGGCGCCGGACTGCTGCACGCCAACGACCTGCTGCCGCTCGCCTTCACGCGCGAGGCGCTCGACGTGATGGCAAGCAACGTGACGCAGGTGCAGGAGCGCCTGCGCCGGCCCATCCTGGTCGAGAACCTGTCGGCCTACCTTGCCTGGCAGGACCGGGAGATGAGCGAGCCCGAGTTCTTCAACCAGCTGACGCGCCGCACCGGCTGCGGGTTGCTGCTCGATGTGAACAACCTGGTCGTGAACGGGCTGAACCGTGCACGCGACGACGCTGATGCGGTGCGCGGGGCCTGCGACTGGATCGACGCGATCGATGCGGCCAGCGTCGGCGAGATCCACCTGGCCGGCTACCTCGAACTGCCCGACATCGTGATCGACGACCATGGCAGCCGCGTGCATGAGCCGGTGTGGCGTGTGTTCGCCCATGCGATCGACCGGCTGGGGCCGCGGCCGACGCTGGTCGAATGGGACACCGAACTGCCGCCGCTGGCCGTGCTGCTCGAAGAAGCGGCGCACGCCGAACGGGTGATCGCCGGGGCAGGCCAACGATGAACGAGCTCGAACGCCAGCAGGCGCTGCTGCGCAGCCTGTGGGCGCGCGATGAAGGCGCATCGCTGGCCGCTGCGGTGGGCGAGCAAGGCGCCCGGCTGCTGCGCGGCTGGCAGGCCTACCAGGCGAACGGCGGTGCCTCGGCCGAGCGCGCGTTGGCGGCACGCTACCCGACCGTGCAGGCGCTGCTGGGCGAGGAGTCGTTCGCGGCGCTGGCCCGCGCGTTCTGGCAGGCGCACCCGCCGCAGCGCGGTGATCTCGCCGAGTTCGGCGATGCCTTGCCCGGTTTCATCGCCGAGAGCGATCAACTGGCCGACGTGCCTTACGTGGCCGACAGCGCGCGGCTCGATGCGCTGGTGGCCCGCTGCGAGCGGGCGGCCGACACCGAATGCGACACCGCGAGCCTCGCCTTGCTGGCCGAGACCGATCCGGCCGGACTRACGCTCGCGCTGATGCCGTCGGTCGGCCTGCTCTCCAGTGCCTGGCCGGCGGCGAGCCTGTGGCTGGCGCACCGCCCCGGCGACGATGCAGCCGCCCGCCTCGAGGCCGCCCGCGGGGCGCTCGATTCCGGCCGGGGTGAGCACGCGCTGGTGTGGCGCGACGGTTGGCGCCCGCGGGTGCAGGCGATCGGCGGGCCCGAGGCGCGCTGGACGCAGGCCTTGCTGGAGGGCCGACCGCTGTCGGAGGCACTGGACCGCGCAGGCGAGGAAACCTTCTCTTTCGAACCCTGGCTGTTGCAGGCCTTGCAGCACGGCTGGTTGGCCGGCGCCCGTCGCTGCTGACCTGGCATCCGGGCTGCGAAAGAAAGCACGTTGCCCGCCGACCAAGGCCCATCGAATCGAAAGAGATCCCCATGAGCCTCACCCCCTTGCTGACCCTGTGGAGCCGCTTCGTCGCGCTGCTGGAAACCCTGCAGCCGGTCGCGCAGCTGGCGGCGCGGCTGTACGTCGCGCAGGCCTTCTTCCTGTCCGGCCTGACGAAGATCCGCGACTGGGACACCACGCTCGCGCTGTTCAACGACGAATACCACGTGCCGCTGCTGCCGCCCGGGTTGGCCGCGGTGATGGGCACCGGCGGCGAGCTGGTGCTGCCGGTGCTGCTGGCGCTGGGCCTGGCCGGGCGCTTCGCGGCGCTCGGGCTGTCGGTGATGAACATCGTCGCGGTGCTGAGCCTGGCCGAGATCGCACCGGCCGCGCTGCAGCAGCACCAGTTCTGGGGCAGCCTGCTGATCGGGCTGGCGCTGTGGGGGCCGGGCGCGCTGTCGCTCGACCGGCTGATCTCGACCCGATGGGGCATTCGTCCCGGGTTGGCGCCGCGCTGACGCCCCCGGGCAAGGGCCGGGGCACAATGCGGGGTTGCACCCGCCTACCCCTTGCCCTCGATGAAGCATCTCGTTCTGCTGGGCGCCGGGCCCGYCCACCTCCAGGTGCTGCGCGAGTTCGCGGCGCAGGCGCTGCCCGCGGCGCAGGTCACGCTGGTGGCGCCCTCGCAGCGCCCGATGGCGGGCGCGGCGCTGCCCGGCTGGGTAGCAGGCCGCCGCAGCCTCGACGACAGCGTCACGCCGCTGCTGCCGCTCGCGCAGCAGGCCCACGTGACGCTGGTCGAAGGCGAGGTCGATTCGCTCGATGCCGCCGCGCGCCGCGTGACGCTCGCCGGCGGCCAGGTCATCGACTACGACGCGCTGAGCC
>NZ_JBFUCB010000743.1:0-2686 GCF_056405435.1 Rhizobacter sp. P1_G5
GCAGAGCGCCTGAACWTGGGCTTTGCGCAGGCCGAGTCGCCGGCCCCGCAGGCATCGCCCGCGTTGCTGCTGAACGCGGCGGCGACGCTCGACGCCGCGGCGCTGGAGCGCGCCTGCATCGAGCGCGACCTGCTCGTCATCGACGATTTCCTGCCCGACCCGCAGGCCTTCCGCGCCGAGGCGCTGCGGCTGTGCGCGACGCAGGCGCAGCGCTCGGCGAACGGCAACTTCCCCGGCGTGCAGACGCCGCCGCAGCCGGTCGGCGCGACGATGCAGCGCATCGCCGACATGCTGGGCCGCGCGGTCAAGTGGGATTCGCCGGACAACGGCGCGCTGCGCGTCAGCCTGGCGAGTGACGACGCGCGTGCCGACGTGCACGTCGACAACCCGACGCTGCCGCACATCTTCGGCGGCGTGCTGTACCTGAGCCGGCCGGAAGACTGCCGCGGCGGCACGCGCTTCTACCGGCACCGCGCGACCGGGCATGACCGCCGGCCCGACGATGCCGCGCTGGCCGGCATGGGCCATGCGTCGTTCCTCGATTTCCAGAAGCGCCACCTGCCGATCAACCGGCGGCTGCCGTTCGCCGAATGGCAGCAGCAGCGCGATGCGACCTGGGAGTTCCTGTTCGAGGTGCCGAKGCGTTTCAACCGGCTGATCGTGTTCCGCAGCGACTTCTTCCACGCGATCACCGAGCTGTTCGGCGACCGCGCGGAATCAGGCCGGCTGGTGCAGCTGTTCCACTTCGAAGCGCAGCGCTGAGCGCACGGCGCCCGGGAGGGCGTCAGTCCAGCCGCAGCCCGTCGAGCGAGACCCCGCACAGCTCGGCCAGCGCCTCGACCGCCAGCGCGTGATCCTCGCGCTGCGGCAGGCCCGAGACCGTCACCACACCGATGCAGCCGCTGCCCTCGACCCGGATCGGGAAGCTGCCGCCGTGGTCCGCGTAGTCGCGCAGCGGCAGCCCCATCTTCGACTCGAGCGTGCCGCCGTCCAGCGCGTTGTCCAGCCCCACGCGGTAGGAGCTGCGGTGCAGCAGCTCGACGGTGTTGCGCTTGCGGCGCGCCCAGTCGGCATTCGACGGCGAGGTGCCCGGCATCGCGCAGAAGAACACCGTTTCGCGCGCCAGGCGCACCTCGATCGTGATCGCGACCCCGCGCGCTTCGGCCATGTCCCTCAGCCGCGAGCCCAAGGCCCATGCGGTGGCTTCATTGAAGTGTTTCGTTTGAAAACAATCCTCTTGGCGGGCAATCGTTTTCAGATCTTTTTCGAGGTTCATGGCGGGGTCTGAAGCGGGTTGAAGGGGCGTCGGAGGGGCGTTTGAGCCTCCGACTGTATCGGCAGAGCCCGAAAGTCATGCATCCACCGCATGCGTCACCTTAGGTGAATGCATGGGTTGGAGACACTGTGCGCATTCGACGCGGCCGGCCTTTGACACCCGGGGGCTTTCTGGTCCGACGTCTGCGATCCCGCGGATCGCTTCCACCCCTTCTCCGACCTCCCTCTTTTTTGAAGGATTGGCCCATGCCGTCCCTGACTGAAACCTTGTTCACCTCCCCGGCGCTGCTCGTCTTCGGCGCGATCGCCTTGCTCGTGGCGGCCTCGTTCGCACTCGGCGCGCTCAGCCGCATGCCACCTCGAACACGCGTGCGGCGCATCGGCGTCGTGCTGGCGCTCGTGGCGTTGCTGGCCGCCCATGGGCTGGGCTGGCTCGCGCTGCAGGATTTCCAGCGCCAGATCGCAGACGCCCGGCTGCACGCGGCCGATGACGCGATGGCGCGCGATGCCCTGGCCTACCTGGCGCACCGCTGCGACACCGAACGCCACCTGACGATCTCGAGCGAGGCGAGCCGTGTGCCGGCGAACGAGGGCGTGCTGCTCGACATCGAGCATGTGCGCCGCCCCGCGCTCGACGAGGTGCCGCCCGTCGACTGGTTCGATCCGCTGGATGCGCGGCAGGTGCTTGCCACGTCGGCGTTCGTCTTCGTCGAGCAGGACCGGCGCATGACATCGCGTGGCGCGATCTCGGTGACGGCGCACCGTCTGTGGTGGGAATCCACGGGGCGTGCCTTGCTGCCGCCCGCGAACACCGAGGAGTTCATGGCGCGGCTGGTGCAGGTCGACCTGTCGCAGTCGATCGAAGGGCCGGTGAGTGCGAGCTCGGCGCGCTACCTGCTGTCGGTGCAGGACACGTCGACCCTCGAGGACCGCAGCCATGGGGTCGCGCGAATCGAGTTGCGGCTGTTCGATCGGCGCCAGGGCGCGCCGATGGCGGAGTACGTCGGATTCGTTGCACACCTGCTGCCCGCCTACCGGCTGCGAGATGGCCGTGCATCGCGGGAGATCCGACCCTGCAGCGGGCCGGAGCAGGCGTTCACGACGGCGGAAGCGGGGTTCGATGTGATCGGGTTCTTCCTRGTGCGGGGTGTGCGTGTGGCCAAGGAGCGGCCGAGGTTGATGACTTGACTCGAGGGACGGGGCGTTCCTCCTTCATGTTGATGAGGACGGATGTCCCAGGCCCGTTGACTCGCAACGAGGCGCTGGTTAACGTGCGCCCCCACGGCAACAGCATCGATGGATGCGCGCCAAGCCCGACCCGCTCACAAAAGCGGGCAGTGCACCCGGCCCCGCGGGCCGGCCCGTCGATCCCGTTGATTCCCTCAGGGAGAAGCCCTTGCATCCATCGCAC
>NZ_JBFUCB010000744.1:0-2686 GCF_056405435.1 Rhizobacter sp. P1_G5
ACCTGGCATTGGTGCTCACCCGCCGCCGATTCTTCAAATAGCGGCACGGAACCTGTCGCGTGCCTTCGACTCCCCCTCCCATGCGTGCATTGAATCCCGTGACCCCCTGGCCGCGTCTGGCGGCTGCGTTGATGATGCTGGCGGCCGCGCTGTGCGTGCTGCCCGGCGCGGCGCGGGCCGCCGACGATTTCCTCGACCCTGCGGTGGCCTTTCGCTTCGATGCGAAGCCGCTGGACGCGAAGAGCGTCGAGGTCAGCTTCGCGATCGCGCCGGGCTACTACCTCTACCGGGAGCAGTTCAAATTCGCGGCCGGCGGAGCGACGCTCGGCGAGCCGGTCATCCCGCCGGGCAAGGTGAAGTTCGACGAGACCTTCCAGAAGAACGTCGAGACCTACCGCGACGTGATCCGCATCGTCGTGCCGGTGCAGCAGGCCGCGCCGAGCTTCACGCTGACGGTGACGAGCCAGGGGTGTGCCGACAAGGGCCTGTGCTATCCGCCGCGCGAGACGCAGGCGGAGATCGGCCTGAGCGGCTTCGGCGGCGACGGGACGGCGCGGCTGGTGGCGGCGGGCGGCAGCGGTGCCACGTCGTCGAGCGTCGCGCCCTCCACCGGCTCAGCCGCCGCGGCCCTGGCGCGGACGGAGGCCACGCCGCCGTCGCCGTCATCGGCAGTGTCGACATCCACCGACAGCGCCGGCATCGACGCCGCGTTGCGCGGTGGCCGTTTCTGGACCGTGGTCGGCGTGTTCTTCCTGGCCGGCGTGCTGCTGTCGCTGACGCCCTGCGTGCTGCCGATGCTGCCGATCCTGTCGTCGATCATCGTCGGGCAGGGGCACAGCGTGACCCGCTCGCGCGGGCTGGCGCTGGCCGCGAGCTACTCGCTCGGCATGGCGCTGGTCTACACCGCGTTCGGCGTGGCGGCGGGGCTGGCCGGCGTCGGGCTCGCGGCGGCGCTGCAGAACCCGTGGGTGCTGGGCGTGTTCGCGCTGGGGCTGGTGGCGCTCGCGGTCTCGATGTTCGGCGTGTATGAGTTGCAGTTGCCGGCGGCGCTGACCGGCCGCCTGACCGAAGCCTCGCAGCAACTGCCGGCCGGGCGCATGGCCAGCGTGTTCGCGATGGGCGGCGTGTCGGCGTTGATCGTGAGCCCGTGCGTGGCCGCGCCGCTGGCCGGTGCGCTGGTGTACCTGAGCCAGACACGCGACGTGCTGCTCGGTGGCACGGCCTTGTTCTCGCTGGCGGCCGGCATGAGCATCCCGCTGCTGCTGGTCGGGGCGTCGGCCGGCACGCTGCTGCCGCGTGCCGGCGCATGGATGGACGGCGTCAAGCGCCTGTTCGGCCTGATGCTGCTGGCGGTGGCGTTGTACACGGTGCAGCCGGTGCTGCCGGCCACGCTGGCGCTGGCGCTGTGGGGCGCGTTGCTGATCGGTGCGGCGGTGGTGGCGTTGGCCGGGGGCGCGCACGCGCCGGCGACGGCGCCGGGCACGCTGCTGCGCAAGTCGGGTGCGGCGGTGCTGGCCTTGCTGGGCACGCTGCAACTGGTGGGCGCGGCCTCGGGCGGCACCGATCCGCTGCAGCCGCTCGGGCATTTGCGGGGTGGCGGTGCCGTCGCGGCAGCGCATGGGCCGACCTTCGCGACGGTGCGCAGCGTTGCCGAGCTCGATGCCGCGCTGCGCAGCGCGGGCCGGCCGGTGATGCTCGACTTCTATGCCGACTGGTGCGTGTCGTGCAAGGAAATGGAGCGCTTCACGTTCACCGACGCGGCGGTGCAGGCGAAGCTCGCGAACGCGCTGCTGCTGAAGGCCGACGTCACGAAGAACAACGACGACGATCGCGCGCTGCTGAAGCGCTTCCGCCTGTTCGGCCCGCCGGGCACGATCTTCTTCTCGGCGGACGGTCGTGAAATGCAGGGCACCCGCGTGATCGGCTTCCAGAAGRCCGAAGAGTTTCTCGTGACATTGCAGCGGGCCGGTCTGTAAACCTCGCAATGCCATCAGTTCCTGTGCTATAGTCACAGGCTCAGTCGCGGGGTGGAGCAGTCTGGTAGCTCGTTGGGCTCATAACCCAAAGGTCGTTGGTTCAAATCCAGCCCCCGCAACCAAATCCAGAACAAGAAGGCCCTCCATGCGAGGGCCTTTTTGCATTTCAAATCTGGCGCGGGATGTGGCGCAGACTTTGCGACATGCAGGTCCTGCAGTCCTGCAGATTCAACAGGGTCAACCATGAACATCAAACCAACAATCTTGTTTCTGTGCGCGGCGGCTGTGCTGTCGTGCAACGTGATCGCCCAAGCTGCTGATGCAGGCGTGGTCACCTTGACGCCGGAAGAAATGAAATGGGACACGGGCGGCCTCGCCGTGCGCGGCATCTCCCAGGCGATCCTGATCGGCGACCCGGCCAAGCCGGGGCCTTACACGATCCGACTGAAAGTGCCCGCCGGCTACAAGCTTGCCCCGCACACGCACCCCGATTTCCGGCAGATCACCGTGCTGTCCGGCACTTGGTACACGGGCTATGGCGAGAAGTGGGATGCCAAGGCCCTGAAAGCCCTGCCCGCGGGCAGTTTCTACACCGAGCCGGCCAACGTCCCCCACTTCGTCGAAGTGCGGGACGAGACCATCGTTCAAGTGACCGGCATGGGTCCCGGCGGACGGCACTTCGTGAACCCCGCCGACGAACAGAAGTACGG
>NZ_JBFUCB010000745.1:0-2678 GCF_056405435.1 Rhizobacter sp. P1_G5
ACCGCCGCCAGCACCTGGTTCAGCCGCGCCGAATCGGCGACCTCGACGGTGAAGGTCATCCACGCGGTGCCGCCGCGCACGTCCTTCACCGATTGCGTGTTGACGCCGGTCACGTTCATCTTCTCCTTCGCGAACACTTCGGAGATGTCGCGCAGCAGGCCCTGCCGGTCGGCCGCCTCGACCAGCACGTCGACCGGGTACAACGAGGGCTTGTCGCCGCGCCGCTCGCCCCAGGTGACCTGGATCACCCGCTCCGGGCTGCGCGCGGCCATCTGCCGGAAGTTGCTGCAGTCGGCGCGGTGGATGGCCACGCCGCGCCCGCGCGTCACGTAGCCGCCGATCGCATCCGGCGGCGCCGGCCGGCAGCAGCGCGACAGGCTGGTCATCAGCGATTCGACGCCCACCACCAGCACGCCGCCCTTCGGCGCCTCGCCCTCGGGGCGGGTCAGGCGCTGCGTGATCACCGCGTCGGGGTCGGGCTGCGGCTCGGGCGGGCGCAGCAGCGCCTCGATGTTGCGCAGCGAGAACTCGTCCTTGCCGACCACCTCGAACAGCGCCTCGGCATGGCGGAAGCCGAGCTGCGCCGCCAGGTCGTCGAGCTTCATCGAGGTCCTGCCCTCACGCTGCAGCAGCTTCTCGACCGCCTCGCGGCCGCGCGCGATGGTGTCGCGCAGCGCGAGCGCATTGAACCAGGCCCGCACCTTGGCCTTCGAGCGCGAACTCTGCAGGTAGCCCAGGTTGTCGTTCAGCCAGTCGAGCGACGGCCCGCCTTCCTTGATCGTCGTCACCTCGACGGTCTGGCCGCTCTGCAGCCGGGTGTTCAGCGGCACCATCGTGCCGTCGACCTTGGCGCCGCGGCAGCGGTGGCCGAGGTCGGTGTGCACGGTGTACGCGAAGTCGATCGGCGTCGCGCCGGCCGGCAGCTCGATCACCGCGGCATCGGGCGTGAAGACGTAGATGCGGTCGTCGAACGCCGCGCCGGGCGCCGCGCGTTCGCTGCGCTGCTCGACGCCGCCCTCGTCGCCGCTCTCGATGAACTCGCGCTCCCACGCCAGCAGTTGCCGCAGCACCGCCTTGCGTGCCTCGGCCACCTGCGCGTCGAAATCGCCGCTCGCGCTGACGCCGGCATAGCCCTTGGTGCCGGCCTCCTTGTAGGCCCAGTGCGCGGCAACGCCGTGCTCGGCATGCTCATGCATCGCCCGCGTGCGGATCTGCACCTCGACCGCCCGCCCTTGCTCGTCCTGCACCACGGTGTGCAGCGACTGGTAGCCGTTCACCTTCGGCCGCGCGATGTAGTCGTCGAACTCGCCCGGCACCGGCGGCCACAGCTCGTGCACCCGGCTCAGCACCGCATAGCAGTCGGGCACGTCGGCGACGATCACGCGCATCGCGCGCACGTCGAACACGCGGTCGATATCCAGCCCCTTGCCGCGCATCTTCTTCCAGATGCTGTACAGGTGCTTGGGCCGGCCCTGCACCTCGGCGCGCAGCCCGGCCGCGGCCAGCGCCTCGCCGAGCCGGCAGCGGAAGGCCTCGACGCCCTGCTCGCGCTCGACGCGCTTCTCGTCGAGCAGCCGGGCGACGTTCTTGTACTGCACCGGCTCGATGAAGCGGAACGACAGGTCCTCCATCTCCCACTTGATCTGCCAGATGCCCAGCCGGTTGGCGAGCGGCGCGAACACCTGCAGCGACTCGCGCGCGAGCACCGCCGGGCACGGCTGCTTGCTGCTCGCGAAGTGGCGCAGCGTCTGCAGCCGCGAGGCCAGGCGCAGCAGCACCACGCGCAGGTCGCGCGAGAACGCGAGCAGCATCTTGCGCACCCGCTCGGTCTGCTCGGCGCGCTGCTCGGCATGCACCCGCGCCTCGCGCGCGGCGCGCTGGATCTGCACCAGCTTGCGGGTGTGCAGCACCAGGCTCGCGTACGACGCGCCGAAGGCCTTGCTGACGACCTCCTCCGGCTTGCTCAGGTAGTCGCTCGCGTAGACCAGGTAGGCGGCGGCACGCATCGACGGCGCGGCGCCGATGCCCTGCAGGATCGCGGCGACGCCGTCGGCATGCACCAGCGCGTCTTCGCCGGTGTCGAGCAGCTGGCCATCGAGCAACGGCTCGGCGAAGGCGCGCGCACGCGCGAGCTGCGCAGCCTCGGCGTCGCGGCCCGCCTCGCCGGGCGTGTCGGCGGCCAGCTGGACGATCGGGGCCGCGTCCTGGTGGGTGTCGAGCAGTCCGGTCTTCACGCCAGCAGGAACTCCCGGACGGCCGCGATCTGCTCGGGCGAGGTCAGCATCGGCGCATGGCCGACGCCGTCGAACTCGCGCAGCAGCGCGCGCGGGCCGCGCTGCGTCATCGCCTGCGCGGTGGCGCGGGTCAGCAGGTCGGAGTCGGCCCCGCGCAGCAGCAGCGTCGGGCACGCGATGGCGTCGTACATGCCCCACAGCACGGCCTCGCCGGCGCGGGCCGCCTCGGGCGTGATCGCGCGGAACGGCAGCGCGATCTGCGGGTCGTAGTGCGGCACGAAGCCCCCTCCATGGGCATCAGCGTCGGCACGCAGCATCGGCCGCGTCAGCGCCAGCCACTGTTCGCGTGTGTGCGGCCCGAAGCCCTGCGAGATGCTCCACAGCGCGTCGGCCGCATCCTCCAGGCTGCGCCAGCGCGCCGGCAGGCCGAGGTAGGTGCCGATG
>NZ_JBFUCB010000746.1:0-2673 GCF_056405435.1 Rhizobacter sp. P1_G5
GCCCGGCTGCTGCGCGAGCGCGCCGAGGTCGCCCCAGGTGAGCGTGAGCGCGGCACGCCCGGACAGGAAGTAGTCCCAGCCGCGACCGAGGTCCCAGTTGAGCATCTCCTTCGGGCCGAACTGCACCAGGTCGACCAGCATCGAGAGCGCGCGCACGTGGCCCGGGCTGTCCAGCAGCGGCTTCATGGTCTGCGGGTCGAACCAGTACAGGTGCGGGTTGTCCGGGCCGATCACGAAGGGCGCGGACAGCGACATGAAATGGAACATGCCCTGCACCCCGGCGCGCAGCGGCAGCAGCAGGCCGTGGTCCGGCTCGCCGTCGCCGTTGAGGTCCTTGCCGTTGAAGTAGTCGGCGATGTCGCGGAACTGCTCCCAGGTGGCCGGCGGCGCCAGCGGGTAGCCGTGGGCCTTCTGGAAGGCGGCCCGGTGCTGCGGGTCCGCCAGCAGGTCGCGCCGGTAGTACATCACCTGGCCGTCGTGGTCGTTGGCCACCATGTACTTGTGCCCGCCGAACTCGAGCAGGCTGCGCGGCGCCGGCAGCACCTCGGCGATGTCCCAGGCCGGGAAGCGCGGATCCTTGTAGTAGCGGTCGTACGGGACGATGTGCTTGCCGGCAACCAGTTCGCCGAGCCACCAGGCGCCGGCGATGCAGGCGTCGTAGCGGCCGGTGCGGTTGGTCAGGTCGGAGATCAGCGTGGCGAACAGCTCCTCGTGGGAGCGCTGCACGATCTCGAGCGTGGCGCCGGTGGCGGCCTCGAATTCCGGCTTGATCTCCAGCACCGGCCCGCCGATCCCCTGGCCTTCGGCGACCAGCACCGTCACATGCTGTCCGGCAAACGGGCAGCGGCCCGGTTTGCAGGGCTCGGCCACGCGCGGCGGCAGCACGTCGCCGGGGCGCACCACGGTCGTGTCGGAACCCTTGAGCCGGGGCTGCGGCTCGGCGCCGTGTGCCAGGCTCGCGCCGAGCAGCCCTGCTGCGAGCGCGTAGACGGCCCGCGCCGGCCAAAGCTTGCGACCCATGCTCGTCTCCTCAACGCACACCGCTGGGCGACTGGGATCTTGCGCCTTCGGCCGCGGGTCTTGAACCTCCGGCAGGCCGTTTCCAGGGTAAACGAGAAGGTCGAGTCCGGCATTGACAAGCCGATGCATCGGCACATCATTCTCGCCAGCAGGGGACGTCTCTCCGCTCGAACGGAGAACCAGGAGAAGGCGAATGCGCGAGGCTGAGCGATGAAGATCGCCACGCGACTCAACCTGATCTCGCTGGCGGCCATCCTCGTGATGACCGCTGCGGTGCTGGGTGCTGCCGTGTTCTTTCTCGGCGTGGCGGGCGGGGCCGGGTTCATGGGCGCGATCGGGGTCATCGCCTTCGCCGCCTTGTGCCTGAACGCGATCGCGGCCGGCCTGTTCGGGCGCTGGCTGTTGCGCCGCATCGGTGCGACGCTGGACTGCGTGCGGCGGATCGAGCAGGGCGATGTCTCGGCGCGCATCGATCACGGCGGGGCGGCCGACGAGATCGGCGCCTTGCAGCGCAGCATCAACGCGATGGGCGAGTGCATCGAGCAGCGCGCCCGGGAGCAGATCGAGACGCAGGAGGCGCTGCGCGCCAGCGAGGCGCGCGTGCGCCGGGTGGTCGAGTCCAGCATGATCGGCGTGTTCTTCTGGGACACCACGGGTGCGATCACGGAGGCGAACGATGCCTTCCTGGAGATCATCGGCTACGCCCGCGACGACCTGCACGCCGGCCTGGTGAACTGGGCCCGGCTCACGCCGCCGCAGCAGGCCGATGCCGACCAGAAGGCCATCCAGCAGCTGCGCGACACCGGCCGCTGCCAGCCCTACGAGAAGCACTACATCCGCAAGGACGGGAGCCTGGTGCCGGTGCTGATCGGCGGGGCGCTGCTGAGCGACTCGGTGCACCAGGGCGTGGCCTTCATCGTCGACCTCACCGAGCGCCGGCAGGCCGAGACCGACCGCCAGGCGCGCCGCGAGGCGGAGGCGGCCAGCTCGGCCAAGAGCGAGTTCCTGGCCAACATGAGCCACGAGATCCGCACGCCGATGAACGCGATCCTCGGCATGTCGTACCTGGCGCTGCAGAGCGGGCTGAACCCGCAGCAGCACAACTACATCCAGAAGGTGCACGGCTCGGCGGAGTCGCTGCTGGGCATCATCAACGACATCCTCGACTTCTCGAAGATCGAGGCCGGCAAGCTCGAGATGGAGACGATCGCGTTCAGCCTCGGCGACGTGATGGACAACGTGAGCAACCTGCTGGGGATGAAAGCGGACGAGAAGGGCCTGGAACTGGTGTTCGCGGTGCCGCCGCAACTGCCGGCGGTGATGGGCGATCCGTCGCGCCTGGGGCAGGTGCTGCTGAACCTGGGCAACAACGCCATCAAGTTCACCGAGCGTGGCGAGGTGGTCCTGGCCATCGGCGTGATCGAGCGGGACGAGGTCTCGGTGCAGCTGCGTTTCGAGGTGCGCGACACCGGCGTCGGCATCGACCGCGAGCATCAGCAGCGCCTGTTCGAGGCGTTCACGCAGGCGGACGCCTCGACCAGCCGGCGTCATGGCGGCACGGGCCTGGGGCTCGCGATCAGCCGCAACCTGGTGCGGTTGATGGGCGGCGAGCTGGCCGTCGACAGCGAACCGGGCCGTGGCAGCCGCTTCCAC
>NZ_JBFUCB010000747.1:0-2667 GCF_056405435.1 Rhizobacter sp. P1_G5
GGACAGGGCCGTGGCGTCCTTCCGAATGAGGATGCAGTGCACCCTGCAGCGGCGTCCACTCGGCCTGTTACCTCCGAGGCCCCCGATGATCGACGCCTACCGGAATCTCGACATCCGACTGTTCAACCACGTCCGGCCCGGCCTGGACGGGGAGCGCTTCTGCGTGCAGGTCGATGCGTCGCCGGCCGGCGAGCAGGCCGTGCCGGAGGAGGTGTGCGTGCCGGCGGACCTGGCGCACCAGCTGGCCGCGCTCGACGCGCGCCGGCTCGGCGGCCAGCGCAGCGAGCTGGTCGCGCTCGGGCAGCGCATCGGCGGCCTGCTGCTGCCGCCGAAGGCGCGCAGCTTCTTCACGAACTCGCTGGCCAAGCTGGCACCGAACGAAGGGCTGCGGCTGCGCATCAAGTGCATCGCGACCGAGCTCGACGTCGTGCCCTGGGAGTTTGCCCATGTCGAGCGCGACCTCGACGGCGGCGGCGCGGCGCTCGGCCTGCGCGGCTTCCTGGTCGGCGACAGCCGGATCTCGGTGGTGCGCTACGAGGTGTGCTCGCAGCTGGCGGCCGCGGTGCAGGGCCGGCGCACCGGCTGCCGGCTGCTGGCCGTGCCGTGCGAGCCCGAGGACCGCCGCACGCCGGGCCAGCCGCTGCAGATCGACCAGGACCTGGACAACCTGCGCCAGGCGGTGGCCGCGGTCGGCGGCCTGGAGATGGCCGTGTGCCGGCCGGCCACGCGCGAGGCGCTGCAGCGGATGCTGCTCGACGGCACCGAGATCTTCCACTTCAGCGGCCACGGCGAGTTCAGGACGCCGGCCGACGGCGGCGCGCCGTCGGCCCACCTGGTGCTGCAGCGCGACGACGGCGCGAGCGACCCGTGGGAGGTCGATGCGCTGGCGCGCTCGCTGGCCTCCAAGGGCATCCGGCTCGCGGTGCTCGCGGCCTGCCAGTCGGCGCGCACCGACGGCCGCAACAAGTGGGCCGGTGTCGCGCCGTCGCTGGTGCGGGCCGGCATCCCGGCGGTGGTCGGCATGCAGTACTCGGTCTACGACGCGAGCGCGGTCGCGTTCTCGAAGATGCTGTACCTGGCGCTGTCGCGCGTCGACACCATCGACGAGGCGATGGCCGAGGCGCGCGGCGCCATCCTGAACCTGAACCTGCCGACCGGCCGCGATTTCGCGACGCCGGTGCTCTACATGCGCATCGCCGAGGGGCACGAGCTGGGGCTGCGGGCCGCGCTCGCGCTGCCTGCTGCCGCGCCGCCTGCCGCGCCGGCCGCCGCTGCCGCACGCACCGGCTCCAGCAGCGAAGTCGCCACCGTGCTGTCGGAGATCGCCGAGCTGTACGACCACAAGGTGGTGCACGATGCGCTGCACTCCACGCGCGGCGACCTCACGCTGATCCAGCTGCGGCGCGACGAGTTTCCCGCCGGCAGTTCGCTCGCGCAGTTCTCGGCGCACTGCCGCGACATGAAGAAGCGCCTGCTCGACGTGCGCCGCGTGGCGCAGCAGGAGCGCTGCGACGCGCAGCTGATGCAGCCGCTGATCGACGAGTTCGCCGCCGCGGTCGGCACGCTGGAGGAGGCGCTCGCCCAGCGCTCGGTCGAGCGGCTGGACGACGCGCTCGCCGCGCTCGACACGCTGCTGACGGTGCAGCCGGCACTGGTCGACACGACGATGGCCACGCTCGCCAAGCACCTCGACCTGGAGCTGCTGCTGGCCTTCCTGGGCGGCATGGGGGCCGATTTCGACGCGCGTGCGGTCGAGGAGATCCGCGCGCTGGGGGCCAGGCTGCGCAAGGGCGCCACGGTGCACACGCTGTGCCAGGGCCTGGACAACCGGCTCGCGGTGATCCGCAAGGCCGCCGAGGCGCAGCGCTTCCACGAGATCCGCCGCCAGTGGCGGGTGCTGTCGGACTCGATCACGCGCATGCTGCCCGACTGGACCTCGGCCGGCTGCGCCGACCTGGGCCGCCATGCCGAGCTGCTGGGCAGCGGCGTCGCGGCCAACGACGCGCTGTCGACCTGCACGGCCTTCGGCGAGTTCTGCGATGACTTCGACTACGGCTTCTACACCATCGATTCCGACCTGAAGCAGCTGTGCGGCGACATGAAGGACCGGGTGTCCGGCGGGCACCGCGCCTGAGCGGGCGGGGAATGGCGATGAACCAGCCGGACCGACTGCCGTTCCAGACGATCGCCGACTTCCAGGAGGTGCATGAGGCCTTGATGCTGCGGCTGGACCAGGTGGCGGTGGAAGCCGAAGCGCTGGCCGAGGGGGGCGCCGGCGCGGCCGACCCGGAGCGGCAGCAGCTGATCGGCATGTTCCCCGACGTCGCCGGGTTCCTGCAACGCGGCGCGGCCGGTGGCGCCTACCTGGACGAGACGAAGGAGCGCCGTGCCTGCCAGGCGATGCTCGACTACTGGGCCGGCCGCTGCTACAGCCACGGCCTGGACGTGGCGCGCCCGCTGCTCGCACCGCACGATGCGGCGCTGCTGCCGCAGCTGTCGGACGATGCCTGCCCCTACCTCGGGCTGGCGGCGTTCGGCGAATCGGATGCCAGGCACTTCTTCGGCCGCGACGACCCGATCGCCGCGCTGGTGGAGCGGCTGAAGCGGCAGCGGCTGCTGCTCGTCACCGGCGCGTCAGGCAGCGGCAAGTCGTCCCTGGTGCTGGCC
>NZ_JBFUCB010000748.1:0-2664 GCF_056405435.1 Rhizobacter sp. P1_G5
GCTACGCGCAGGCCATCCTGAAGCATGCCGACGATGCGCACGATGCGGTCACCAGCTGCTCGACCGAGCCGACCGGGCACGTCGGCATCGGCATTCCGCTGTGCATGGTCGCGTCGCTCGGGCTGCCCATCTTCAACGAGGTCCGCACGCGCTATCCGGCGATCCGCCTGCAGATCTACGAGGAGCTGAGCGGCACGGTGCTCGAATGGGTCAAGAGCGGCCGGCTGATGCTCGGCATCGCGTTCGACGACGGCAACCTCGAAGGGCTCGACACGGTGCGCGTGATGGAGGAGCGGCTGTTCCTCGTCGTGAACCCGAAGTCGCGGCTGGCGCGCCGCAAGGTCATCACGCTGCGCGAGCTGCAGGGCATCGACCTGGTGCTGCCCGGGCTGGAGCAGGGGGTGCGGCACCGCGTCGAGCGCGTGATGATGCGCGAGGGCCTGTCGCCGCCGGCGGTCATCGCCGAGATGAATTCGCTGGCGCTGCTGAAGCAGGCGGTCGCGGCCAACATCGCCGCGACGATCCTCTCGTGGCCCAGCATCGAGACCGAGGTGCTGCAGAAGAAGCTCGCGGTGGTCGAGATCACCCGGCCTTCGATCACGCGCACGGTGTCGGTGTGCGCCACCACCGTCGTCAAGCAGACGCGGGCCGCCGAATGCGTGCTGGCGGCTGCCACCATGGCCATCCGACATGCAGTGCGCAACGCGGCGTGGCGCGGCGTGCGTTTGCTGAGCGCGAGCGCATGACACGCATGGCTGCAAGAAATTTCATCCCCGCAGTTCTTACCGCAGCGCCGGCCAACAGGCGCCACATCCACCGTCTCAGAGAGGACCACCATGATCGACCTTGCGAACACCGCCACTGACTTTGCGAACCCCGTCGTCCCCGCCTCGACGGGCGCGCCGATGGCCTTGATCGATGCCTTGCGCCACACCTTCGGCCTGCGCTTCAAGCTCGGCCGCCTGATGCGCGAGCAGCACGGCCGCGAGCCGTCGGCGATCGACATGACGATGCCGGACGGCGTCGTCTTCGCCCACACGACCGAAGAGGTGGCCGAGGTGGTCCGGCTGTGCGCGCTGCACCGGGTCGCGGTGACAGCCTTCGGCGTGTTCTCGTCGCTCGAGCGGCATGTGCTCGGCCATGCGGGCGGCATCTCGATCGACCTGTCCGAGATGGACGAGGTGCTGACGATCAATGCGCAGGACCTGACCGCGACGGTGCAGGCCGGCGTCACCCGCTCGCAGCTGAATGCCGACGTGAAGGACACCGGCCTGTTCTTTCCGATCGATCCGGGCTCGAAGGCATCGTTGGGCGGCATGGCGGCGACGCGTGCCGGCGGCACCAGCGCGGTGCGCTACGGCACGATGCGCGAGAACGTGCTGGCGCTCACCGTCGTGACGGCCGAGGGCAAGATCATCCGCACCGCGCGCCGGGCCAAGAAGTCGTCGGCCGGCTACGACCTGACGCGCATCTTCGTCGGCAGCGAGGGCACGCTGGGCATCATCACCGAGGTGACGGTGCGGTTGTACCCGCGGCCCGAGGCGATCGCGACCGCGGTGTGCACCTTCGCCGATGCGCGCAACGCGGTCGACACGGTGATCCAGACCATCCAGACCGGCGTGCCGCTCGCGCGTGCGGAGTTCATGGATGCGCTGGCGCTGCGCGCCGTCAACCTGCACACCGAAACGTCGTACCAGGAGCGGCCGACGCTGTTCCTCGAATTCCACGGCACGGCGGCCGGCGTGGTCGAGCAGGCCGAGATCGTGCGCGACATCGCGCGCGAGTACGGCGGTGACGACTACGACTGGGCCGACCAGCCTGAAGACCGTTCGCGGCTGTGGAGCGCCCGCCACACGGCCTTCAACGCCTGCGAGCTGCTGCGGCCGGGCTGGCGCACCTTCACGACCGATGCCTGCGTGCCCTTGTCGCGGCTGGCGCAGTGCATCGAGGAGACCATCGAGGACACGCGGCGTTCATCGCTGCTGTGCCCGCTGTTCGGCCATGTGGGCGACGGGCACCTGCTGTGCATCCTCATTGCCGACCCCGACAACCCGCTCGAGATGGCCGAGGCCGAGCGCCTGAACCAGCGGATGATCAGCCGCGCGATGCGCATGGAAGGCACCTGCACCGCCGAGCACGGCATCGGCGGGCACAAGGTGGTGCTGCTGACGGAAGAGTTCGACGCCAACGCTTTGCAGCTGATGCGCCAGCTGAAGCGGGCGTGGGATCCGCTGAACATCCTGAATCCCGGCAAGGTGATCGGGGTGCAGGACTGACAAGCGGGCAGTGCATGCGGACCAGCAGGTCCGCCGAGCCCATCGATCCCCCAGGGAGGAGCCCTTGCATTCATCGCACCATGTTGCCGTGGTGAGGCGCGGCGTTGCCGTGCCTCGGACGGTCTCGAGTTTCATCTTCAAGCTCTGGCTGCTGGCCTGCGCGACATCTGCCATTGCGCAGTCGCCGGCCCAGCCTACGGCCGACCCGTTCAACTACGCACGCACGACGAGCTTCACCTACCGTCCCGACGGTCTCGTGGAGACCGAGACGATCGAGCCCGGCAACCCGCAGCTGTGCGTGGTGACGCGGTTCCGCTACGACGCGCGGGGCAACCGCACCGGCACGCAGGTGTCCAACTGCAGCGGCGCCACCGGCGACGCCGTGTTC
>NZ_JBFUCB010000749.1:0-2658 GCF_056405435.1 Rhizobacter sp. P1_G5
GTAGACGCCGGCGTGGATCTGGCCGAGCTGGTCCTGCACGCTGGTGATGGTGCGGAAGGATTCGAGGTCGCTGCGGAAGTCCTCGCTGTTCTTCGTCGCTTCGGTGCGCATCAGCGCGGTGTTCACCGAGGCCATCGAGAACACCACGACGGCGGTCAGCACGGGGGCTGCGAGCAGCTTGAGTCCGAGTTTCATGGCGGGCCTTCCGTCCTGCAGGGCGTGCGGGCGTCTTACTTGTAGATGCCGCCGCAGACGGCCACGTCGCCGAGCCGCTCGCAGTAGGCGCGCTTCGGCTCGATCTTCTTGCTGACCGGGTTGGTGAACTTGTAGTCCTGCCAGAACGTGCCCTTGGACTGGGCGAGTTCGACGCGCTCCTTGACGAAGGGCTTGCCGTCCACGTCCTTCAGCTCGAGCAGGTTCTTGCCGATCATTTTTTCGTTCGCACCGTGGGCGCGGACGACGCCGTCGAGCCCGTAGACGACCAGGTAGAGGTCGCGGTCGGTGAACTGGCCGGCCTTGTTGTTGATCTCGGCGTAGGCCTTGTCGTTGCCGCTGGACTTGATGAAGGCGACGCCCTTCTTGACCATCGCGGTGGCTTCTTCGGCGGTGGCATTGCCGTCCTTCGCGAAGGCGGGCAGGGCGGCGGCGCTCAGCAGGGCGCACAGGAGCAGGTGCTTGGACATGCGGGATCCTTGGCAGTCGGGGCGCCCAGGGGCGCGGTGGCGGGACTGCATCCGCGAACAAAACGGATGCGCTGGTGCCGTTATCGGCACGCGGGCGGCCGGGCTGTACCCGGTCTATCGCGATTCTGTGAGCCAGCGCAATCGGCTGTCGGCGCAAAAGAGGCCGGTTGGCGGTGCATCTCTTCCCACTGCGTGGGGCTTGTTCACTGCGTGAGGCTGCTGCCGGGTCTCGCCCCGGCGGGCGAGTCACTTTCATTTGTCTTGCCAAATGAAAGTAACCAAAGCAAAGGCGCTTGAAAACCATACGGTTCGTTCAGTCTCGCTGCGGACAACACTGACACTTCGGCTAGCCATCCACCTTCATTGGGATTGTTGTTCTCCCGCTCCACTCGACTCGCTCGCTTCGCGTCGCATCGTCTTGCACCGGCGGTCGGCACCGCGCCATCCGGGCGATGCGTAGCGAGCTGGGTGGAGAAGAACGGCCAACAATCCCAATGAAGGTGGATGGCTAGCCGAAGTGGCCGTGTTGTCCGAAGCGGGCCAGAACGAACCGTATGGTGTTGTATTGAGGCCCTTTGCTTTGGTTACTTTCATTTGGGCTTCAAATGAAAGTGACTCGCCCGCCGGGGCGAGACCCGGCAGCAGCCTCACGCAGTGAACAAAGCCCCCCGCAGGGATAAGAGAGAAGCCCTCGCGCAGCGAGTCCCCCGCCGGGAAGAGGCGAGGATCAGAAGGTTTCCCAATCGTCGGACCCCGCCGCCGCGGCGGCCAGTGCCGGACGCGGGGCCGGGGCGGCCGTGAGCACCGGCTCGACGGGCGCAGCCGCGGGCCTGGCGGCCGCCGGGGCCGGGGCCTTGGCTACCGACTTCGGTGCCGGGTGGGCTGCGGCGGCGATCACCGATTTCGCGGCCTGGAACACCGGGGCCGGTGCCGGTGCGGCAGCATGCGCAGTCGACAGCTTGAACACGGCGACGCCGGCCAGCAGTTGCGCAGCCTGCACCTTCAGGCTTTCCGCCGCCGCCGCGCTTTCCTCGACCAGCGCCGCGTTCTGCTGCGTCGCCCGGTCCATCTGCGTGACCGCCTCGCCGACCTGGCTGACGCCGGACGACTGCTCGATGCTCGCCGACGTGATCTCGCCCATGATGTCGGTCACGCGGCGGATCGAGGCGACCACCTCGGCCATCGTCGTGCCGGCCTCGTCGACCAGCGCAGTGCCCTGCTCGACGCGCTCGACGCTGGTCGAGATCAGCGTCTTGATCTCCTTGGCGGCATCGGCGCTGCGCTGCGCGAGGCTGCGCACCTCGCTGGCCACCACCGCGAAGCCGCGGCCCTGCTCACCGGCGCGCGCCGCTTCCACCGCGGCATTCAGCGCCAGGATGTTGGTCTGGAACGCGATGCCGTCGATCACGCCGATGATGTCGGCGATGCGGCGCGACGAGTCGTTGATGCCCTTCATCGTGTCGACGACGCGGTTGACGACCTCGCCGCCGGAGACCGCGACACTCGACGCGCTCATCGCCAGCTGGTTGGCCTGGCGGGCGTTGTCGGCGTTCTGCTTGACGGTGCTCGACAGCTGCTCCATCGACGCGGCCGTCTCCTCGAGCGCGCTCGCCTGCTCTTCGGTGCGGCTGCTCAGGTCGTTGTTGCCCTGCGCGATCTGCGAGCTCGCAGTGGCCACGCCATCAGCGTTCTGGCGCACGCCACCGACGATGCCGCGCAGCTTGTCCTGCATGTCGCCGAGCGCCTTCAGCAGCTGGCCCATCTCGTCGGTGCCGGTCGCCTTGATCGGCTGGCTCAGGTCGCCGTCGGCGATGCGGTTCGCATCGAGGCGCGCCTGCGCGTAGGCGCGCGCGCTCTCGCTGAGCGCATAGCGCGGCGGATCGTCGGCGCTCACCTGCACCAGCGAGTGGTCCGACAGCAGCGCCAGCCCGTCGATCGCGGCCCAGCCGTCCGGATCGCTGCCGTCGGCCAGCAC
>NZ_JBFUCB010000750.1:0-2648 GCF_056405435.1 Rhizobacter sp. P1_G5
TCGCCAAACTCCCTCCGCTCACTGCGTTCGCTGTGGTCAAACAGTGGCGATGAGCATGTCTACGAAGCGCGCTGGCGCGCGCCACCCCCGAAGCCGACCTTCTTCGTCGCCTCAGAAATCGCCCCCAGCCCAGCCCCTCACCCGCCGCGCCGCTAAGCACCACCAACTCTTGTTGGAGGGAAAAGATTGAAGTGACCGACAAGCATGCGAGCGTTGGCGCGCTCGTCGGTCACTTCAATCTTTTCCCCCCACCCACGCCTTTGCCGCACAAGAGCTCCGCAAGCAAGCTACTCAGCTTGTGCGTACCGCTTGGCGCGCAGATTGCGCTTGATCTCTTGCAGCATCGGTCGCAGCTCGCTCCCCAGCCGCAGCGCCACCCCGGTGGTCAGGATGTCGATCACGATCAGGTGCAACAGCCTCGACACCATCGGGCTGTAGCGGTCGTAATCCTCCGGGTGGTCGGCTGCCAGCAGGATCTGGCTGCTGCCGGTCTGCCCGATCACCGCCAGCGGCGAGCCGCTCGCGGTGATCACGATCGTCGTCGCGCCCTTCTTGCGCGCGATCTCGGCCACGTCGATCAGGTCGCGGCTGCGGCCCGAGTTCGAGATGATCACGACGCAATCGCCCGGCTGCAGCATCGTCGCGCTCATCACCTGCACATGGCCGTCGCTGATCGCCAGCGCGTTGACGCCCAGCCGGAAGAACTTGTGCTGCGCATCCTGCGCGACGATGCCCGAATTGCCGACCCCGTAGAACTCGATCCGCCGCCCGGCGCGGCCGGCCTCGGCCAGCGCCGTGATCGCGCGGTCGAACGCCAGGCTCGCAGCATCGTTGCGGTACTTCAGCAGCGCACTGACCGCGTTGTCGACCACCTTGACGACGATGTCGCCCGGCTTGTCGTCCTCGTCCACCGCGCGGTGCACGAAAGGCACGCCCTCGTTGACGCTGCCGGCCAGCTTGCGCTTGAAATCGGCCAGCCCGTCGTAGCCCACGCTGCGGCAGAAGCGCACCACCGTCGGCTTGCTGACATGCGCCCGGTCGGCCAGCTCACTGACCGGCAGGCTCGCAAAGCTGCGGGCGTCGGCCAGCACCAGCTTGGCCACGCGCTGCTCCGCCGGCGGAAGCGCGGGGATCGACGCGCGAATGCGGTCCAGCATGGGGGATCCGGCGAGGTGCGCGCTTATTGCTCTTCGGACCAGGCGTAGCCGTCGCGCGCGACCAGCGCGCTCGCGGCCGCCGGCCCCCAGGTGCCGGCCGCATACGGGCGCGGGCCGGTGCTGTCCTTGCCCCAGGCGTCGAGGATCGGCTCGACCCAGCGCCACGCCTGCTCCTGCTCGTCGCTGCGCACGAACAGGTTCAGCCGGCCGGCGATCGCGTCGAGCAGCAGCCGCTCGTAGGCGCCCACGCGGTTCTCGGCGAAGGCCTTGTCGAAATCGAGGTCGAGCGACACCGGCGCGAGCTGCTCCTGCTGCCCGGCACCCTTGGCCGCCAGCAGGTGCAGCTCGAGGCCGTCTTCCGGCTGCAGGTTGATCACCAGCTTGTTCGCCGGGTTGTGGCCCGGGAAGATGCTGTGCGGCGTCGGACGGAAATTGACGACGATCTGCGCATCGCGCGCGGCCAGCCGCTTGCCGGTGCGCAGGTAGAAGGGCACGCCGGCCCAGCGCCAGTTCTGCACCTCGGTGCGCAGCGCGACGAAGGTCTCGCACTGGCTGCCCGCCGGCACCTTCACTTCCTGCAGGTAGCCGACCACCGGCTGCCCGCCGGCCGTGCCGGCACGGTACTGGCCGCGCACCACGTCGCGGCCGACGCTCTCTTCGGTGAACGGCTTCAGCGAGCGCAGCACCTTCAGCTTCTCGTCGCGGATCGCGTCGGCATCGTTGCGCGACGGCGGCTCCATCGCGATCATCGTCAGCAGTTGCAGCGCATGGTTCTGCACCATGTCGCGCAGCGCGCCGGTGCGGTCGTAGAAATCGCCGCGCGTGCCGACGCCGATCGCCTCGGCCAGCGTGATCTGGATGTTGGCGATGCTCTCGCGGCGCCACAGCGGTTCGAACAGCGCATTGCCGAAGCGCAGCGCCATCAGGTTCTGCACCGAGGGCTTGCCGAGGTAGTGGTCGATGCGGAACGCCTGCGTCTCGCTGAACACCGAGCGCACGACGCGGTTGATCTCCTGCGCGCTCTGCAGGTCGTGGCCCAACGGCTTCTCAAGCACCACGCGGATGCGCGGCGTGTTCAGGCCGGCCACGCCGAGCTGCTCGCAGATCTGCGGAAAGAGGTGCGGGCTGGTGGCGAGGTACAGCACCGCCGTGTCGGCATTGCGCTCCTCGAGCCACTGCTTCAGCCCGGCATAGTGCTCGGGCTTCGACAGGTCCATGCGGCGGTAGTGCAGCATGTCGGCGAAACGGGCGAACTCTTCATCGGTCGGGCGCTTGGCGCCTTCGACTTCTTGAAAACGCTCTTTCAGCCAGCCGCGGTACTTGTCGTCGCTCTGCTCGTCGCGGGCCACCGCGAGGATGCGGCCACCGGCCGGCAGCTTGCCGTGGCGGAAGGCCTGGAACAGCGCCGGCATCAGCTTGCGCCATGTCAGGTCGCCCGTGCCGCCGAAGAAAACGAGATCGAAAGACATGCCTGCCGCCTCAGTGGTGAAG
>NZ_JBFUCB010000751.1:0-2647 GCF_056405435.1 Rhizobacter sp. P1_G5
GGGCGTCGGCGGATGGCCGGCGTTGGGTCCGAAGCCGAGCGCGGCGATCAGGTTGTCGGCCGCCAGGTTGGCCATCGCGCGCCGGGTCGCGATCGTCGCACTCGCGATGTGCGGGGTCAGCACGACGTTGGGCACCGTCAGCAGCGCAGGGTTCAGCGCCGGCTCGCCCTCGAACACGTCGAGCCCGGCCGATGCGATGCGCCGCTCGGCCAGCGCCTGCGCGAGCGCCGCATCGTCGACGACGCCGCCGCGCGCGATGTTGGTCAGCGTCGCCGTGCGCTTCATCTGCGCGAGCTCGGCGGCGCCGATCGCATGGTGCGAGGCCGGCGAATACGGCACCACGATCACCAGGTGGTCGGCATCGCGCAGCAGCGCCTCCTTCGAGACGTAGCTCGCGCGGCATTCGGCCTCGATCGCGGGCGCGAGCCGCGAGCGGTTGTGGTAGATCACCTTCATGCCGAAGCCGAGCGCGCCGCGCTTCGCGATGCCCTGCCCGATGCGGCCCATGCCGAGGATGCCGAGCGTCGCGCCGTGCACGTCGCCGCCGGTGAACATGTCGTAGGACCACTTCTTCCAGTCGCCGCGGCGCAGGTAGTGCTCCGATTCGGCGATGCGCCGCGCCGCCGCCATCATCAGCGCGAAGCCGAAGTCGGCGGTGGTCTCGGTCAGCACGTCGGGTGTGTTGGTGCACAGCACGCCGCGCGCGTTGCAGGCGTCGACGTCGATGTTGTTGTAGCCGACCGCCATGTTGCACACCGCCTTCAGCTGCGGGTTGGCATCGAGCACCTCGGCATCGAAGCGCTCGCTGCCGGTGGCGAGCACGCCCTGCTTGCCGGCCAGTCGCTCGATCAGCTCGGCCTTCTTGAAGACGCGGTCTTCCGGGTTGTCCTGCACGTCGAAGTGCACCCGCAGGCGATCGACGATGTCGGGAAAGATGGCACGCGAGACGAGTACGGCAGGCTTCATGTCACATCCTCTTCTTGAGAAAACAGGTCAGAACCAGATCAGGGTCATCAGCACGAACAGCGGCAGCAGCACGGCCACCGACCAGCCCATGTAGCCGAAGAAGCCGGGCATCCGGATGCCGCGGCTTTCGGCCACCGCCTTCACCATCAGGTTGGGCGCGTTGCCGATGTACGAGTTGGCGCCCATGAACACCGAGCCGGCCGAGATCGCGGCCAGCGTGGTGGCGTACTGCGTCATCAGCTGCTGCGCGTCGCCGCCGGCGGCGTTGAAGAACACCAGGTAGGTCGGCGCATTGTCCAGAAACGACGACAGCGTGCCGGCGGCCCAGAAATACATCCCCGGCCGCGGCGTGCCATCGGGCGCGGTGACGGCCGACACGATCGCGCCGAACGGCCCGTCGACCCCGGCGCGCAGCATCGCGATGACCGGGATGATGGTCAGGAAGATGCCGGCGAACAGCTTGGCGACCTCGACGATCGGGCCGAAGCTGAACTGGTTCTGCGCATGGGCCGAGGGCGGTGTCAGGTGCCACGACAGCGCGGCGATCGCGATCAGCCCGAGGTCGCGCATCAAGCCTTGCCAGGTGATCTCGGCACCGGCCAGCGTGAACGCGACGCCACCGTGCCAGACACCGCTCATCAGGATCAGCCCCGCGACGCCGGCCAGCAGCGCGAGGTTGACCGCACCCTCGATGCCGAAGCCGCGCGTGTCCGGCGTCGGGTCGACGGGGCGCGGCTCGTCCTGGCGGCAGTACCAGCGGTCGAGCAACCAGAAGATCGCGAGCAGCGTGCCCACCATGAACAGCGTGTGCGGCAGCAGGTGCACCAGCGTCCACGAGAACGCCACGCCCTGCAGGAAGCCGAGGAACAGCGGCGGGTCGCCGAGCGGTGTCAGCGCGCCGGCCGCGTTCGACACGATGAAGATGAAGAACACCACGACGTGGGCCGTGTGGCGCCGGTGGTCGTTCGCGCGGATCAGCGGGCGGATCATCAGCATCGACGCGCCGGTGGTGCCCATCACGCTGGCCAGCACCGCGCCGATCGCCATCAGCGCGACGTTCAGGCCCGGGCCGCCGTGCAGGTTGCCGCGCACGAAGATGCCGCCGGCGACGATGAAGAGCGTGGCCAGCAGCACGATGAACGGGATGTACTCGCCGACCGCAGCGTGCACCAGGCCGTGCCATGCGGCGTCGACGCCCGACTGCGCCGCCTGCGGCACGAGGTACGCGAGCGCCCACGCGGCCACCACCTTGCCCTGGTGCCTGTGCCAGAAGCCCGGTGCGGCCAGCGGCAGCAGCGCGATCGACAGCAGCAGCCCGGCGAACGGCAGGCCCCACAGCAGCTCCGGCATCAGCCGAGGAAGCGAGTGAAGCCGGCCACCGGCTCGCGCTCGGTCACCAGCGTGTTCTCGACCGCGGACGGATCGGCGACGCCGAGCGACATGCCGCACACCAGCATCTCGTCATCGCCCGCACCCAGGCGCGGCAGGATGACGCGGTGGAACTGCGTGAACGCGGCCTGCGGGCAGGTGTCGAGGCCGCGGGCGCGCGCAGCCACCATGATGTTCTGCAGGAACATGCCGTAGTCGAGCCAGCTGCCCTGCTGCATCACGCGGTCGATCGTGAACATCAGGCCGACCGGTGCGTCGAAGAACACGTAGTTGCGGCCGTGCTGCTCGTGCA
>NZ_JBFUCB010000752.1:0-2634 GCF_056405435.1 Rhizobacter sp. P1_G5
CTGCTGCAGGTGCGCGATCAGCGTGGTCTTGGCCTGGCTGCCGAGGCGGTCGACACCATCGGAGAACACGCCGCGCATGAAGGTGGAGCGGTTGTCGAACTTGCCGACCGAGACCGGCAGGCGCGTGCCGTTGAACGGCGCGGCGGCCGCCTGCACCTTGGCGACCTCCAGCGTGCGGGAGCTTTCGGTGGCGCAACCGGCGATGAACAAGGCGCATGCAGCCGCGAGAACGGCTGTCGGACGTTGGAACATGGGAATCCTCTGGAAGGGATGAAGCAGGTAGAAAAGCCGTGAATTATCTGACGCGCCATTGAGCGCCCCCCGGCACATCGGCACGGTGAACGACAAAAAGATTGGGGATGCTTTCAGCCCTCTGCCATGCTGCCGATAACTCCTCCCATGGCCGATACCGCTTTCCTCGCCGCCAAGGTGCTCCTGCTCGAACACGATCCGAAGCACTATCCCGAACTGCTCAAGTTCTGCGAGACGCTCGGGATCATCACCGTGCCGCGCGCCGCGGCCGACGCGATGGACGCGCTGGCCCAGCACAAGGACCTGGCCGGCGTGCTGCTGGCCGAAGACCTGCCCTGCGACGGGCCGGACAGCCTGAAGCTCGCCCAGGYCCTGCACCGCCAGCGCCCGGAGCTGCCGATCTTCCTGCGCCGCACCAGCACGCGAGCCCTGACCGACGACGAGTCGCGCTGCATCACGCACCCGTGGACCAGCGGCCAGCTCGATGAGCTGCGCGCCCACATCGAGCGCAGCCTGTTCGGCCTGCGCTACCCGATGGCGCTGGTGCACGGCATCGTCGAGCTGACCTGCAAGGCCATCCGCTCGATGTTCCCGAACGCGACGGTGGAGGCCGGGGCGCCCTACGTGGTGCACGACCGCATCATCTACGGCCAGGTGTCGACGCTGATCGCGCTGGAGAGCACCTGGTGCCGCGGCTACATGATGCTGCAGACCGAGGAAGGCGCGCTGCGCCAGGGCATGGCCCAGGGCATGGGTTTCGAGGGCGTCGGCGGCGACCTGGGCTTTCGCGAGCTGAACAACCTGATCGCCGAGACCACGAACCTGATCTGGGGTGCGTTCAAGAACCACTACATCCCGCCCGAGGCGTTCCCGACGCAGCAGACGCAGGTGCCGATCGTGATCAACCACGAGCAGAAGTACATCTCGTTCGGCTCGCAGGATCCGCAGCTGTGCATCCGCTACCAGCTCGCGGACCCGAACCACCCGCGCCAGCGTTCGCTGACCATCGTGCAGCGCTTCATCTTCAACCTGCTGTTCCGTCCCGAGGCCTTCGTCGAGTTCTCGAATCCGGCATCCACCGACAACACCGGCGAGCTGGAATTCTTCTGAAGAGAAAAACTGAATGGCCCAGATCCTGGTCGTCGACGACTCCCAGACGATGCGCGAGATCGTCTGCAGCTTCCTGAAGCAGAACGGCTTCGACGTGGCCCAGGCCAACGACGGGCGCGACGGCCTGCGCCAGCTGGCGCTCGACCCGGCCATCAAGCTGGTGGTGAGCGACATCAACATGCCGAACATGGACGGCCTGACGATGGCCGAGAAGATCCGCACCGAGCTCGGGAACGCGGCGGTGCGCATCGTGATGCTGACCACCGAGGACAACGCCGAGATGCGCGAGCGCGGCAAGGCGATCGGCGTCACCGGCTGGATCGTCAAGCCGTTCCGCGGCGAGGCGGTGCTGGGGCCGTTCCGCAAGTTGTGCGGGCTGTGAGGCCAGAGGGCTGACACGAAAGTGCAAGACACGCGGGCGAACATCGCGCAAGTCAAGAGGGGAACTTCGGGCTTCTGAACTTTTCCGCACGAGCGTACTTTTCGGGCCTCGCGAGATCGGTTTCATGCAGGTCTCGACAACACAGGGAGACAACCCAATGCGACACCTCACGCGGCTGTGCCTGGCCGGGATCGGCGCCGTGCTCGTCGGCCTGACGACGGCGGCCCTGGCGACCAACTACTCGCTGTGGATCAATGGCCGCACCGGCGGCGGGATCCTCGGCAACTATGCCGACTTCACCTACTGGGGGCCGGCGACCGTCGAGGCCGGCGTCAACAAGAAATCGGTCAACTGGGACGGCTACAACCACGTCTCCGACCAGAACTACCTGGTGCGCAACGCGCTCGACTGCTACTGCACCGGGCCGAACTGGTGCTACGTCGCGGCGCACAGCGCGGGCGACCTGATGATCGGCTACGCGCTCTCGCTGTACGGCGGCACGGCGCGCTACAAGAAAACCGCGATCGCGAGCTCGACCGGCGAATGCGGCAACAGCGACGGCACGACCCAGGTCGGCTGGAACATCAAGTGGGTCGACATCGCCGCCGGCGCCGGGGGCGGCAGCGAACTGGCCGACGCCGGCGACTGGGCCGTCTCGGAGCCGCTGGTGTCCGACCTGAAGACCGCCACCGCCCGCGCGCTGTACGACCACAGCAACACCCGCGCGACCTGGTTCTACATGTACGCCGGCGCCAAGGGCACGCTGTACTCCTTCGTGCTGCCGGGGCAGGACGACGAGGTCGTCGCCTATCACTCGAGCGGCGGCGTCTCGGGCAGCTCGGGTGCGAGCTTCTGCAACCCGAGCGACTGGCTGTGCAACGACCTGACGC
>NZ_JBFUCB010000753.1:0-2629 GCF_056405435.1 Rhizobacter sp. P1_G5
GTGTTCGACTTCGGGACGGGCACCGGACGCTACATGACGCTGAGGGCCAGTGCCGGCGCGACCGCGCGGCTTTCGACCACCGTCAGCGGCAGCCACAACGAGCGCAGCATCGACACCGCGGTGCTGCCGACCGGCGTCTGGACGCACATCGTCGTCACCTTGTCCGGCACGACCCAGACGCTCTACGTGGATGGTGTCGCGACCGGAAGCATCGCCGACATGCCCTTCGCCCCCTTTCGGCTGGGCGATACCGGCCGGAACTGGCTGGGGCGCTCCCAGTCCGGCACCGATCCGTACCTGGATGGCCTGATCGACGACTTCCGCCTCTACCGCAACGCGATGACCGCCGACCAGGTGGCAGGGCTGTTCGCATCCTGATCCCCTGCATGAAGGTCCTTCCCCGGGAGAACCCGGGGGCAGGGAAGCCCGCGTACGGCAGCGTGCGCAGGCTGCATTGGACTATGCTCGACCCAAGCCGGAACCTCCGCCTGATCCGGCGGGCCGAGCGAGTTCACCGATGACCCCCAAAGCACCTGCGTCGGACTCCCCACCCCAGCGGCGCGGCTGGCTGGCTTCCGTGTCGCGGATCCCGGGCGGCGGCATCGCGATCGCGCTGCTGGTGCGGGTGCTGGTGTTCAGCACCGTGGTCACGCTGGTGCTGACCATCCTGCAGCTCACCCTCAGCTACCGCAGCGAGCGGGCGCGCCTGGAAAGCCGCTTCGGCGAGATCGACCAGGCCAGCTCGCGCAGCCTCAGCGAAAGCCTGTGGGCGCTGGACTCCAAGCAGCTCGAGGAGCAGCTCGAAGGCATCGTGCGGCTGCCGTCCATTCGCGCGGCCGAGGTGCGCGAGACGGCGTCGTCCGCCCATTCGCTGACGGTGCTGCGCGGCGAGCGACAGGCCAGCCGCTCGGTGGTGAAGGAGTTCCCGCTCGCCTGCTGCGGCCAGCACCCGGAGGTCATCGGCGTGCTGCGCGTCGAGGCGACGCTGGCCGACATCTATCGCGAGCTGGCGACCCAGGCCTTCGTCATCCTGCTCAGCAATGCCGCCAAGACCTTCCTGGTCGCGTTCTTCATCCTGTTCGTCGTGCACCGGCTCGCGACGCGCCACCTGCTGGACATCGCCGCATCGATCGGCAGCGTCAACCCGCAGGTGGAAGCGCCGCCGCTGCAGCTGCGGCGCCAGCAGGTCAAGGGCGACGAGCTCGACCAGCTGGTCGATGCCCTGAACGCGATGCGCGAGCGGCAAGCACAGCATGCCGCGGAGCTGGCCAACGCCAACGCCCGCATGGCGACCATCCTCGACAACATCCCGGACCTGGCGTGGGTCAAGGACGCCGGCGGCCGCTACGTCGCCGTCAACCGCGCGCTCATCACCACGCTCGGCTTCGAGGGGCCGGGCCAGATGATCGGCAAGACCGACTTCGACGTCCATCCACCGGAGCTCAGCCGCGGCTACCGGCTCGACGACGCCGAGGTGATGGCGTCGAACGCCAGCAAGCGCATCGAGGAACGGCACGTGCGCCTCGACGGCGGCATCACCCTGGTGGAGACCATCAAGACCGCGCTGCGCGACCGCGACGGCCGCGTCACCGGCACGGTCGGCATCGCCCGCGACATCACGCAGCGCCAGCAGGCCGAGGCCGACCGGGTGGCACGCCAGGTGGCCGAAGCGGCCAACCAGGCCAAGAGCGACTTCCTGGCCAACATGAGCCACGAGATCCGCACGCCGATGAACGCCATCCTCGGCATGTCGTACCTGGCGCTGCAGAGCGGTCTCAACCCGCAGCAGCTGAACTACGTGCAGAAGATCCACGGCGCGGCCGAATCGCTGCTCGGCATCATCAACGACATCCTCGACTTCTCGAAGATCGAGGCCGGCAAGCTCGACATCGAGGCCATCGCGTTCAACCTCGGCGACGTGATGGAGGGGCTGGGCCACCTGGTCGGCATGAACGCCGAGCAGAAGGGCCTGGAGCTGCTGTTCGCGCTGCCGCCGCAGCTGCCGCACGCCCTGGTGGGCGACCCGTCGAGGCTGCGCCAGGTGTTGCTCAACCTGTGCAACAACGCCGTCAAGTTCACCGAGTGCGGCGAGGTGATCGTCGCGATCGCGGTCGCCGGGCGCGAGGCGCACTGCATCGACCTGCGCTTCGAGGTGCGCGACACCGGCATCGGCATGACGCCCGACGAGCGGCAGCGCCTGTTCCAGCCCTTCACGCAGGCCGACTCGTCGACCAGCCGGCGCTATGGCGGCACCGGCCTCGGGTTGTCGATCAGCCGCCACCTGGTGCAGCTGATGGGCGGCGAGATCAGCGTCGACAGCGCGCCGGGCCGCGGCAGCAGCTTCCACTTCACGCTGCGCTTCGGCCTGCAGCCCGAGCCGGCCGAGGCACCGTCGCGCGAAGGCAGCCTGCCCGGCCGCCGCGCGCTGGTGGTCGACGACAACGCCAGCGCGCGCGAGCTGCTGGCCGGCATGTGCACATCGCTCGGCCTCGACGTCGACACCGCCGCCGATGGCCGTGCCGCCTTGCAGATGGCGCAGCGGGCGGACGCCGACGACCGGCCCTACGGCCTGGTGCTGCTCGACTGGAAGATGCCCGGGCTCGACGGCGTCGAATGCGCGCGCCTGCTG
>NZ_JBFUCB010000754.1:0-2620 GCF_056405435.1 Rhizobacter sp. P1_G5
GTACAAGCCCGTTGGGGAGTTGGACTTGTGTTCGACGACTTGCCATCCGTCGTCAATGAACTGTTGTGCCGCGACGGTTGCGAAGCGGCTCGAGTGTCGGCTCCCTATGCCAAGCTCAGCTACCGACATGCTCTCGGAGCCCGCTGTTTTTCCCGCCGAATCTGTCGGACCCATGTCGAACAGTGACTCGGCCGCCATCTGCAGATTGGCGTACTTCAGGTAGGTCGAAACGTTGTTGTTCACGCTTAGGCTCCCTGCTTGCTTGGCAGAAGGGCCTTCATGGTGAATGCCCACGTCGTCTTCTCTGAGTTGATGATGGGGCAGGCCCACCCTCGTGCAATGAGCCAGGGCGCTCTGAATCCGGCCTGACTTCCCAGCCCCTTGTCAATCAAATAGCCAACCCGTTCTGCAATGACCTCATTGGTCTGCAGATCGACTACTCGAAGGGAGCTACCCGCGACCCATTGCTTCCGGTCCTCTGGAGTTGAGATGTCATCCCAGGTGACGCCGTAGCGAACAGAGAATTTTTCGATGCGCTCTCGCTCCAGGACAAATCCATAGACGTCAGGCCCTGGGTCGCGACCAGAAGTATTCTCCTTATATTGCTTAATTTGCTCGGCTGTGCGATGACGTATCGTCTTGATGACGCCGATGTAGCGATACGTCATGCCATCGTTTGGATCCGTCGTCTCGACAAAACGGAAACCCTCCGTGTGCTGCTTGGCATCATTCGGGTCAAGTTCGGCACCTCTGGTCACACGCAGTAGTCTCTTGATGCAATCCTCCCCATGGCAATCATGGCCGTACGGGTCATTGAGCTTGAACTGATCGCTGTCGTTTGCCTCTTTGGGTCGCCACTTCATCCACACGATGCCGTCGACGCCCTCAATGGTGCGATTGATCTTCTCGCCCGCGCCTTTGCACCGCATCTCAAATTGCGCCATCGCCCTATCCAAACGCGCCTTCGCTTCGTCTTGCTGCTGCAGCCGCTTGTCTGCGTGGATTGCCACCGGATACACGAATGCCGCCAGGACAACAACCGCGCAAAGTAGCTTGAGCCACCGCTGTTTGGGCCACCATAGCGCGACCCCACTTGCTGCAATGGCCAACAGCCAGTAGAAAATTCCAAGACCTTGCAGCACTGAGCCAAACGGTGTCAGGTCAAGCGGCGTACCAGTATTCATGCTCTTTCTTTAAATTTATTTTCTGTTGGGCGTGGAGGAGGCACTCCAGGATCACGCCTTTGCACTGAGAACTTTCTCGACGAATCGGTCAGGTTGCCTAGGCAGCTGATCAACTAGCCTGTATTGCTCGACGAAGGCGTCAGCTTGAGTGCTCACAAAGTTCGCATTTCCAGAGGTCAGCGACGCTTTGTTGTTGCTCGCCGCTGGCGCGCGAATCTGGCCTGGCGCGTTACCGCGCCCGCTGATGGCGGCGCTGGCGAGCAGGCTGAGGATCTCCAGGTTGACGCCCAACGACTTCTCCTCCGCTTTATCGATGCCAACGTCTGTAAACCTGTTGTCGTAGAACTCCTTGCCGATCTGGATCATCCCCAGAACAGCCCCAATCTTTTTAAGGAAAGCCGATACGCTGGATGAAAACTTCTGGATGGATGCCGAGTTGCAAGCCGCGATTTCATCTGCAGCGTGCGCGACCCGTTGCATCGACAAGTTGATGGCGTTTTGCGAAGATTTGAAGTACTTCGCGAATTTTGCGTCTTGCGCGCTGCCGGGTCCTACACCGCTTTTTGTGATTCGCTCGTTGAGTTTATTGATTCCATCTGCAAATGTCTGCAGCTTGGCTCGGACGGCTGCCGCATCAGCAGCCATGAGTGTTTTGTCTTGCAACTGCCTGGCGATCTTGCCGAGTTCGGCGAAGAAGGAGTCCGCCCCGGCGACCGGAGCGCCAACGAAGTCAAAGATATCAGGGTCATTGAGCTTTCTGTTGAAAGTCGCAACGAAGGTGTATTCGGTCGAGGGCATTTCAGGCTTACTTTCTGAGGTAGGTGTCGAAGAAAAGCCGCAGGCAGAGAACCTGCCCTCCGAGAATGGCGCTAGTGGTGTAGGTCAGGCACAGAGTCAAGAAGGCGAATCCGATACGACTGTGGGTGGTGAATCCCTTCCCAAAAGATGGATCTCCTGGAATAGCGATGAAGAAGTACACAGCACCGAGAAAAAGCGGCGGCGCCACGAGAGCAACGATGGCATGTTGCTTCATTGATAGTCGCCCAAATGCAAGACGCCTCGCGAGTAGCTGCGTATAGTTCATCATCGTTTGCCATAACCAGACCAACGACATGATTGGGATCACCACCACCGTCAAGCTCTGTGTCAGCAATGCCACCTGCGGATACGCCGTCGAGTTCGCGTGCGCCTTCATGTTCATGAACGGCACCATGCGCTGAACCCAATCGGTGAATTGCGACGCCAAAGGCCACGAGTCAAGAATCGTGATCGATGCGAACAGAATGATGAGCAACGGCAGCGCCAAGGGAACCATGAGCAACGGGCTCAAGGCACCTCGAAGCGAAAACATTGGAATGGTTGGAGGCGCCTCGACCGGGGGTTTTGTTTCCTCAAACGAAGGAGGTGGCGTAGACGTCCTCATGCAGACACCCACA
>NZ_JBFUCB010000755.1:0-2616 GCF_056405435.1 Rhizobacter sp. P1_G5
CTTCTGGAACTCGCTCGGCTTCGGCGGCGGCAGGTTGCGCAGCCGGGCCGCCGCATCGTCGCCGTCGCGCGCTGCGGGTTGCTGCCCGGCCGCCGGGACATTGCGCAGCGCATTGCCGGTCGCGGGGGCGCTGGCAGCGGTGGCATAGGCCGGGGTGGTGAACGAGCCGCCGGGCGGCTGTTCGTCGGCGGCCACGGCCAGTCCGGCATGCAACGGAAGCAGGAGCGCGAGGACGCGCGCGGCTCGCAAACGGGGCGCAGTCATTCGGGGCACGGTCATTCGAAGCAGGCTCGTGAAGGCAACCCCGAATGGTAGCGGATGGCCTCCCGCACCCGGCGGCCGCACGGCCGCACGCCGCTCACTCCTTGCGGTAGGTGTCGTGGCAGCCCTTGCAGGCCTGGCCGACGGTTCCGGCCGCGGCCTTCAACGTGTCGACGTTGCCGGACTTGGCCGCGACGTTCAGCTTCTCCATCGCGTCCTGCATCTTCGTCGCGGCGGCCTTGAACTTGTCCTGCTCGGTCCAGATCTCCGGCTTGGCCCGGGTCTCGCCCTTGTCRGTGCCGTCGATGAAGCCGGCGAACGGCAGCTTGGACACCATCGTCGCGATCTCGGCGTTCTCGGCGGCGGCCTTGGCGTCGAACGGGATGCGCCCGTTGGCCATCGCGGCGACGCGGCCGAAGTGCGCCGCCATCACGGTGAAGGCGCCCTTGCGGTACTTGACCGCGTCTTCGGGCTTGGCGAACTGGGCGGCCGCGGGAAACGCAGCGGCGAGGCCGGCCACGGTGGCGAGGACGAGGATCGATCGATTCATGCGGGATCTCCTGGCTGGGGCTGGGGATGTCGTGGAGGGGGGCAGGGCAGTGTACGCAGCAGCACGGCATTCCATTCCGGGCGCGCCTGACGCGCACCTTGACGCGTCAGGCGGCCGCGCCCAACATCCCCGTCATACCAACACCAGGGAGCACACGATGGCCGAGCGCATCCGCATGCGTTATTCGGTGGCGTTGCAGGGATTCAGCGATTTCGAGCGCGAGGGCGTGCAGTCGTTCCTGCGCCTGGCCGAGCAGCGCGCACCGGCCTACGAGCCTGCCGCCGACCTGGCCGAGGCCGATTTCGTGATCGCCGATGCCGACCAGCCGGCCGCGGTCGCCGCCGTGAGTGCAGCCGGGCGGCTGGCCGACACGGTCTTCGTCGGTGCCCGGGCGCCCGCCGGCGCGGCGGCGCACCTGCCTCGCCCGATCGAGCCGACCCGCATCGTGCGCGAACTCGACCTGCTGCTCGAACAGCGCCTTGCGTTGCTCGACGAGCCGCCGCAGGCCGACTGGGTCGCCTCCGACGTCGCCACGTTCGATGTCGCCGCGGTTGCCGGTGGACGTGTCGCGAAGGACGTGCTGGTCGTCGACGACAGCCGCATCGCGCTCAAGTTCCTGCAGGTGCGGCTGATGCGCCTGGGCTACCGGGTGCACCTGGCACGCAACAGCACGCAGGCGCTCGACCGCATGACGACGCACAGCTTCGCGCTCGCCTTCATCGACATCGCGCTCGGCCCGGACAGCCCGATGGACGGCCTGCAGCTGTGCCAGTTCATGAAGCAGACCGCCCGCCAGTCGGCCGGCGGGCCGCGCATCGTGCTGATCACCGGGCAGGCCGCGGCGTCTGAACGGGTGCGCACCTCGCTGGCCGGCAGCGATGCCTACCTGGCCAAGCCGCTGATGGACCCCGAGTTCCTGCAGACGCTGCGCCAGCTCGATCCCGACTTCGTCGCCCCCGCCGCAGGGTGATTCGATACGCTCCATTTGAGAATGATTCGCATTTGGAGTAGCATCTGTCCATTGCCACTGTCGAGGATAGCGTCGCATGGACCTGCTCGTCGAAGAACACCACATGCCCGGCGTCGAGGCGATGCTGGCGGGAACACTCGCGTTGATGACCGGCTACAGCCAGTACCTGCAGGCCGCCAGCGACCCGGCGCACCGGGCGGGGATGGGCGAGAAGATCGCGCACAACCTCGCGCTGCTGGCCGGGCACCCGCAGCTGTCGGGCGATTGCCGCTGCGTGCTGTGGCACCTGCACGAACGCTGGGCCGTGATGGCCGGCTGCACGCGCGACGCCGGCGCGGCCTGCCATGCGCCGCAGTCGCCGGTGGAAGTCTTCAGCCTGCCGGGGACGCGCACGCTGCAGTGATCAGCGCGAGTTTTCGAAGGCCGACAGCAGCGCGGCCGCGAGGATCAGCGCGCCGCCCGCCAGCACGGTCGGCGTCAGCGTGCCGGCGCCGAGCGCGACGGCCGACAGCGTCGCGAACACCACCTCGCACAGCATCACGACCGACGTGACGTTGGCCGGCAGCCGCGAGGCGCCGTACTGCAGCGCGAGGTTGCTGGCGAGGAACGCGAGGCTCAGCGCGCCGACGGCAAGCAGCCAGCCGGTGTGCGGCGCCGGCAACCAGGGCATCAGCGCCTGCGACGCGAGCGTGGTTGCCAGCGTGCCGGCCACCAGCACGCCGCCGGTGAACATCGCGAGCGCGCGCGCCTCTTCCGGCCGGTGCGCCTGGTGGCGCAGCATCACGTTGTTGAGCGCGAACGAGAAGCCGCCGAGCAGGGCGAGCCAGTCCGGCAG
>NZ_JBFUCB010000756.1:0-2610 GCF_056405435.1 Rhizobacter sp. P1_G5
GATCGACGACGACCCGACCCAGTCGGAGCCGACCGGCGCGCCGCTCGCGTGGTGGCGCAACATCACGCGGGCCGCGCGCTCGCGGGCGCGCCACAGCACCGAATCGGATGCGCAGCAGGTCCAGTTCCACTACGACGTCTCGGACGACTTCTACGCGCTGTGGCTGGATCCGCTCAAGGTCTATTCCTGCGCCTACTTCCGCGAAGGCAGCCTGTCGCTCGCGAAGGCCCAGGAGGCCAAGCTCGACCACATCTGCCGCAAGCTGATGCTGCGCGAGGGCGAGCGCTTCCTCGACATCGGCGCCGGCTGGGGTGGGCTGCTGATGTGGGCCGCGCAGCACTATGGCGTGCGGGCGCACGGCATCACGCTGTCGAAGAACCAGCATGCGCACGTCAACGGGCTGATCGAGCGCAGCGGGCTGCGCGGGCGGGTCACGATGGAACTGCGCGACTACCGCGAGCTGCCGGAGGACGCGCCCTTCGACAAGATCGCCTCGGTCGGCATGTTCGAGCATGTGGGCCACGGACAACTGCCGGCCTACTTCGACAAGATCCGCCGGCTGCTGAAGCCGGGCGGCCTGCTGATGAACCACGGCATCACCGCCGGCAGCACGCGCAACGAGCAGTTGGGCGCCGGCATGGGCGACTTCATCGAGCGCTACATCTTCCCCGGCGGCGAACTGCTGCATGTGTCGCATGTGCTGAAGGTGATGAGCGAATCGCAGCTCGAGCCGGTGGACGCCGAGAACCTGCGCCCGCACTACGCACGCACGCTGTGGGCCTGGAGCGCGGCGCTGGAGCACCAGCTCGGGCGCGCGCGCGAACTGACCGGCGAATCCGTGGTGCGCGCCTACCGGCTCTACCTGGCCGGCAGCGCGATGTGCTTCGAGCAGGGCTGGATCTCGCTGTTCCAGATGCTGGCCGCACGGCCGGACGGCAACCCGGCGCGCGGGCCGATGCGCGGCGCACAATCCGAGTTCCCGTTCAACCGCGAGTACATGTACCGATGATCTACAAGTTCAAATCGAAGGCGGCCGGCGACGTGATCATGATGGGCCCGAACGGCGACCAGGTGCTGCGCCTGATCGGCAAGGCGCCGGGTGCGACGGGCATCATCGAGCCGGCGCAGATGCCGGCGGCCATCGCGGCGCTCGAGGCCGCGATCGCGCAGGACGAGGCGGCGCGCAAGCAGGCCGAGCAGGAGGCGGCGGCCGACGGGAAGAAGCTGCCGCCGGCCGAGGGCGTGGGCCTGCGCCAGCGGGCCTGGCCGCTGGTCGAGATGATGAAGCGTTCGCAACCGGCCGATGCCGGCATCACCTGGGGTGTCTGAGGAGGAGCAGCGATGAAACTGTGGAGCGACAGCTGGATCAACGGCGACCGGATTCCGGCGCGCTATGCCGCCGGACGGCTGGAGGGTGCGTCGGGCGTCGGCTTCTCCGACAACCTGAACCCGCACCTGGCGTGGAGCGAGGTGCCGAAGGGCACGCAATCGCTCGCGCTGATCTGCCACGACTTCGACGTGCCGAGCCGCGGCGACGACGTGAACCAGGCCGACCGCGAGGTGCCGAGCGACCTGCCGCGCGTCGACTTCTTCCATTGGGTGATGGTCGACCTGCCGGCCGGCCTCTCGGCGATCGGCGAGGGCGAGTTCAGCCGCGGCTTCAGCGCGCGCGGCAAGCCGGGCCCGCAGGCGCTGCACGGCGCGCGGCACGGCCTGAACGATTACACCGGCTGGTTCGCCGGCAATGCCGAGATGGYGGGGCAGTACTTCGGCTACGACGGCCCGTTCCCGCCGTTCAACGATTCGCTGGTGCACCACTACGTGTTCACGCTGTATGCGCTCGACGTGGCGCGCACGCCGGTCGACGGCGTGTTCAGCGGCGCGCAGGTGCGCGAGGCGATCGCCCGGCACGTGCTGGCCGAGGCGACCCACTCCGGTACCTACACCCTCAATCGACGCCTGATCTGATGCAGCTGACTCGAATCCTCGCGATCCGCCACGGCGAGACCGCCTGGAATGTCGATGGCCGCATCCAGGGCCACACCGACATTCCGCTGAACGACAAGGGCCGCTGGCAGGCCGGGCGGCTGGGCGCCGCGCTGGCGCACGAGCAGGTCGACATCGTGTTCGCGAGCGACCTGCAGCGTGCGTTCGAGACCGCGCAGGCGGTCGCTCGGCCGCACGGGCTGCCGGTGCATGCCGATGCCGGCCTGCGCGAGCGCAGCTTCGGCGTCTTCGAGGGCTGGACCTTCGCCGAGATCGAGGCCCGCTGGCCCGAGCAGAGCCTGCGCTGGCGCCGGCGCGATCCCGACTACGGCCCCGAAGGCGGCGAGAACCTGCAGCAGCTGTCCGCCCGCTGCGTGGGCGCGGTGACGCGGCTGGCCGAGGCCCACCTCGGCAGCAGCATCGCGATCGTCGCGCACGGCGGCGTGATGGACTGCCTTTACCGCGCCGCGGCCCGCATCGACCTGCAGGCGCCGCGCTCCTGGCAGCTCGGCAATGCGAGCATCAACCGGCTGCTCTACACGCCCGAGGGCTTCACGCTGGTCGGCTGGAACGACACGCACCACTTCGACGGGTTGGGCGGGTTGGACGGCCCGTCGCTCGACG
>NZ_JBFUCB010000757.1:0-2608 GCF_056405435.1 Rhizobacter sp. P1_G5
GCGTGGCGCAGCGCCCGCGCTCGATGAGCCTGCCGGCGACGATGATGCGGCGCGACAGCCAGCCGGGCGGCGAGGGCGGACCGCAGGCGCTGGGCGCGCACGGCCAGGCCGGCAAGCCGGGCGGGGCGCTCCAGCCACAACGACCGCCGTCGATGCCGACGCCCTTCAGCCGGCCGAGCCTGAACTCGAGCACGGCCTTGGCGCGACCCACCTTGGGCGCTGCGAAGCCGATCGGGCAGGGCGGCGGCCAGACACAGGCGACGAGTGCGGCGTCCGAAATCGCCGAGCTCGATTCCCAGATCTCGCAACTGCTCGACCGGCTCGAGAGCCAGACCCGCCAACTGCGCGAACTCCACCAGCACGGTGCCGACAAGAACGATCCGACGAAGCTGATGGAAGAAATTCAGAAGACGCTCGACAAGCTCATCGAGCTCAATGAGAAGCGCAACGCGGCGATGGAGAAGGCCGGACAGTCGTTCGCGCAGGCGGCGCAGCCGCAGCCGCAAGGGTGACGAGGTGCCAGATAGGTTCATCTGAACCGGTTGACCCGGCAGAGGCCGGATTTCTAGACTGCGCCGCATCCTGAACGACAAGACCAGGGAGGTCTTTCATGCAGCATGCGCGCAGCGGCCTGCGGGCCGCGATTGGTTGTTTCCTTTGGTCCTTCGTATCGTCTGCCGTGTTGGCGCAGACACCGCCGCCGGTGTCGCCCACGCCGACCACGCGCTACGAGTACGACGCGATGGGGCATGTCACGAAGATCCTTCGGGGCGCGAGCGGCGACAGCACCTCGATCGGATACGACAACCTCTATCGCATCACGTCGATCACCGATGCCAGCCGGGGCTCGATCCGTTTCGACTACGACGGCGGGACGCCGTACATCAACAAGGTGACCGACCCGCGCGGCCTGGTGACCCTCTACGAGCGCGGAGGCTTTGGCACCGTGGTGAAGATCGTGAGCCCCGACACCGGGACGACGGTGTTCACCTACGTGCCCGGGACCGACCTGGTGGAGACCATGCTCGACAGCCGTGGCGTGTTGACGCGCTACTCCTACGATGCCAGTGAGCGCATGACGCGGGCTGAGCACAGCAGCGGCGAGCGGACCGATCCCGCGCTGACGTGGCGCTACAGCGAGCAAGGGCCCGAGTTCTCGTACGGCGGCGGCAGGCTCACCAGCATGGGGCACGGCGCCGGTGGAGACCGATACCGCTACGAAGAGCAAGGGGAGGTTGCGGTCCACACGCAATGGGTCGAGCCGGGGGCAGGCGCGAACAGCCGCACCGTGCAGCTGAAGGTGGCCTACGACTACCGCCTGGGCAACCTGGAGGGCGTCACCTATCCCTCGGGGCGCCGGCTGGTGATCGAGCGCGAGTACGGCCAGGCGTTGTCGCTGGCACTCGCCAAGGACGGTGCCAGCGTTCCGCTGCCATTGCTCAGCGAGATCAAGTGGGCGCCGTTCGGCATCGGGATCGACGGCTGGAAGTGGCATGCGCGTGGCGGACTGGTGCCGCATCGGCGCCTGTTCGATCTGAGCGGGCGCATGGTGCGCTATCCGATCGGTGGGGTGCTTCGCGATGTGCGCTACGACGCGCAGGACCGAATCGCCGCGTTCACGCACCAGCAGTTCGACGGCACCCGGCAACCGGCGCTTGATCAGCAGTTCGCCTACGACGAGCTCGACCGGCTCACGAGCGCGGTCACAGCGACCACGAGCTGGGCGATCTCGTACGACCCGAACAGCAACCGCGCGAGCATGAGCATCGACGGCATTCCCAGTCGCTACGACACCGAGCCGTCGAGCAACCGGCTGCGCGGCGTGACGAACCCGGCACGCAGCCTGGCCCATGACGAGGCCGGCAACACGACCAGCGACAGTGCGGGCTATGTGGCGACCTACGACATGGCCGGCCAGCTCGCCACACTGACCAAGGGCGGTGTCACGACCACCTACACCTACAACGCGATGGGCCAGCGCATCCGCAAGGTGAGCAGCACCGGGCCGCAGAGCACGGTGATCTACGCCTACGATCAGGACGGGCAGTTGCTCGGCGAGTACGACCACGAGGGCCGGGCGATCCGCGAGTACGCGTGGCTGCAGGACGTGCCGGTCGCGGTGTTCATGCCGAACCCGGCGGATGCGAACGGGCCGCCGCTGGTGTTCTACATCCACGCTGATCACCTGAATGCGCCGCGCGCGGTGCTCGACACGGAGGGCAGGATTCGCTGGCAGTGGCTGGCCGAGCCGTTCGGTACGACCGCGCCAGTCGTGGATCCGGGCGGACGCGGGCCCTTCATGTTCAGCCTGCGCTTCCCGGGGCAGGTGGCGGACGGGGAGAGTGGGCTGTTCTACAACGACACGCGATACTACGATTCGTCCCTCGGGCGCTACACCACGGCGGACCGCATCGGGCAGAACGGCGGGGTCAACCTATACGGCTACGCCAACGGAAATCCTGTCGACACGGTGGACCCCACGGGGGAGTTCGGCCTCCTTGGCGGGCTCGTCGGCGGACTCGGAAATCTCGGCTATCAGCTTTACATCAACGGCGGCAATCTGAAGTGCATCAACCCGTGGGAGGTTGCCTCGTGGGCGCTGATGGGG
>NZ_JBFUCB010000758.1:0-2598 GCF_056405435.1 Rhizobacter sp. P1_G5
CCACGCTCGATGCGCTGGTCGGCGCGATCCGCCGCGCCGGCTACGACGCCGCGCCCGACACGCCCGCCTCGGCCCGCGCGCTGCGCCGGCGCGAATCGCGCGCCGCGCTGTGGCGCCTGTTCGTCGCCGGCTTCTGCATGATGCAGGTGATGATGCTCGCGACGCCGCACTACGTGGCGCGCCCCGGCGAGCTGGCGTCCGACGTGAAGCAGCTGCTCGACTGGGGCGCCTGGGTGCTGACGCTGCCGGTGCTGTGGTGGTCGGCCGCACCGTTCTTCCAGGGCGCCTGGCGCAGCCTGCGCAGCGGCCGCATCGGCGCCGACATCCCGGTCGCGCTCG
This sequence comes from Rhizobacter sp. P1_G5, assembly GCF_056405435.1. Taxonomy (NCBI): domain Bacteria; kingdom Pseudomonadati; phylum Pseudomonadota; class Betaproteobacteria; order Burkholderiales; family Sphaerotilaceae; genus Rhizobacter; species Rhizobacter sp. P1_G5. The sequence goes on from NZ_JBFUCB010000758.1 coordinate 340, forward strand.
GCATCGCCGTCACCTTCGTCGCGAGCACCGGTGCCGCGTTCGACCCCGGCGGCCCGTTCGGCCACGAGGTGTATTTCGATTCGCTGACGATGTTCGTCACCTTCCTGCTCGGCGGGCGCTGGCTGCAGATGAAGGCGCGGCACCGCGCGGCCGAGGCGCTCGACGGCGCGCTGGGGGCGCTGCCCGACACCGCGCTGCGACTGGCCGCCGACGGGTCGAGCGAACGCGTCGCACGCGAGGCCTTGCGGCCCGGCGACCGCGTGCAGGTTGCGCTGGGCGAGGCGTTCGCCGCGGACGGCGAGCTGCTGCAGGGCCGCACGCAGGCCGACGAATCGCTRCTGAGCGGCGAAGCGCGGCCGGTCGACAAACCGGCCGGCGCGACGCTCGTGGCCGGCAGCCTCAACATCGGCGCGCCGGTGGTGATGCGTGTCGAGCGCACCGGCGCCGACACGCGGCACGAGCGCATCGTCGCGCAGATGCATGCGGCGCTGGCTGGCCGGCCGTCGGCCGCCGACGCGGCGCAGCGCTGGGCCGCGCCCTTCCTGTGGTGCGTGCTGCTGCTGGCGGCGGGTGCCGGCGCGGTGTGGAGCGTTGTCGACCCGTCGCGCGCGCTGTGGGTGGCGGTCTCGGTGCTGATCGTGACCTGCCCGTGCGCGCTGTCGCTCGCGGCGCCCGCCGCCTTCGTCGCCGCGGCGCGTGGCCTGGCGCGGCGCGCCGTGCTGCTGCAGCGGCTCGACGCGCTGCAGGTGCTGGCGCGTGTCGACACGGTGTTCCTGGACAAGACGGGCACGCTGACACAGGAGCAGCCGCACTGCTCGGCGGTGCGGCTGCTGGCCGGCGCACACGGATCCGAGGCCGAGCTGCTGCACCGCGCCGCCTCGCTCGCGCGCTGGTCGCGCCATCCGCTGTCGCAGGCGGTGGCCGGGCTCGCGCCGCAGGACGGCATCGCCTGGTCGGAGGTCGCCGAGCACACCGGCCGCGGCCTGTCGGCGCGCGACAGCGGCGGCGTGGAATGGCGGCTCGGCACCGCCGACTGGGTCGGTGCAGAACCCTCGGCCGACGACGTGCTGCGCCTCTGGTTCGGCCGCGCGGACCACGCGCTGCTGTGCCTCGAGTTCGACGAGCAGCTGCGCGGTGACGCCGTCGACGCGATGACCGCGCTCGGCCGGGCCGGCTGGCGCCGCGTGCTGCTGTCCGGCGACACACCGCAGCGGGTCGCGTCGATCGCGCGCCGCGTCGGTGCCGACGCGGCGATCGGCGCGGCCGATCCCGCCGCCAAGCAGGCCGCGGTGCAGCGCGAGCAGGCGATGGGCCGCTGCGTCGCGATGGTGGGTGACGGCATCAACGACGCGCCGGTGCTCGCGCAGGCCGACGTGTCGTTCGCGATGGGCCACGGCGCGCTGGTCGCCCGCTCGAACGCCGACCTGGTGGTGGTCTCGAACCGGCTGGGCGGCCTGGAAGACGCGCGCGACATGGCCTGCCGCACGGTGCGCGTGGTGCGGCAGAACCTCGCATGGTCGGCGCTCTACAACGCCGCCTGCATCCCGCTCGCGCTGGCCGGCTTCCTGCCGCCGTGGGCCGCGGGGCTGGGCATGGCGCTCAGCTCGCTGCTGGTCATCGCCAACTCGCTGCGCCTGGCGCGCTGAAGCCTGACGATGGACATCCTCTACCTGCTGATCCCGCTGTCGGCCCTGCTGGTGCTCGCGCTGCTCGGCGTGTTCGGCTGGGCGCTGAACCGTGGCCAATTCGACGACCTCGACGACGAGGGCCTGCGGATTCTGCAGGCCGACGACCTCGCCCTTGATCAACGTCAACCTCCCGCCGACGTGTCGCTCCAAGAATCACCGTAGAGCAATCATGGTGAAAGAAGAGGCGATCTATGTCGAAGGATTCTGCGGCCTCGCAGCCCGTCTTCAGTGACTGGAGCGTGCGCTGGTTCTCGCTCGCGGCGGTGCTGTGGGGCGTGGTGGGGATGCTGGTCGGCGTGTTCATCGCGGCCGAGCTGACCTGGCCCGAACTGAACCTGGGCATCTCCTGGCTCAGCTATGGCCGGCTGCGGCCGCTGCACACCAACGCGGTGATCTTCGCGTTCGGCGGCTGCGCGCTGTTCGCGAGCAGCTATTACGTGGTGCAGCGAACCTCGCAGGCGCGGCTCTTCATGCCGAAGCTCGCGGCCTTCACGTTCTGGGGCTGGCAGGCGGTGATCGTCGCGGCCGCCGTCACGCTGCCGCTGGGCATCACGCAGGGCAAGGAGTACGC
>NZ_JBFUCB010000759.1:0-2593 GCF_056405435.1 Rhizobacter sp. P1_G5
CTGCTGACGATGCTGTTCGGCGGCCTGATGGCGTGGAACTGCGCGCTGATGTTCGGCTCGGTGCGCGACTACATGATCCCGACGCTGGGCATCTCCGAATCCTGGCGCTACGTGCCGCTGGTCGCGGCAGGCATCCTGATCATCCTTTTCTCGATCGAACACATCGTCGCGCTGCTGCACGGCGTGGAAGTGGAGCCGGCATGGCACTGACAATTCTCTGCGTCACCTTCTTCGGGCTGCTGATCCTCGGCGTCCCGGTGGCGTTCTCGATCGGGCTGTCGGCGCTCGCGACCATCCTGTACGAAGGGCTGCCGATGGCGGTCATCTTCCAGCAGATGACCTCGGGCATGAACGTGTTCTCGTTCCTCGCGATCCCGTTCTTCATCTTCGCCGGCGAGCTGATGCTGTACGGCGGCATCGCCGACAAGATCGTCAACTTCGCGAACGCGGCGGTCGGCCACATCCGCGGCGGGCTCGGCATGTCGAACGTGGTCGCCTGCACGCTGTTCGGCGGCGTCTCCGGCTCGCCGGTGGCCGACGTCTCGGCGATGGGCGCGGTGATGATTCCGATGATGAAGAAGCAGGGCTACCACGCCGACTACGCAGTCAACGTGACGACCCATGCGGCGCTGGTCGGCGCGCTGATGCCCACCAGCCACAACATGATCATCTACACGCTGGCCGCGGGCGGCAAGGTGTCGATCGCGAAGCTGATCCTCGCCGGCCTGATCCCGGCGCTGGTGCTGACGCTGTGCAACCTGGCGGCCGCCTACCTGGTGGCGGTGAAGCGCGGCTACCCCGCCGGCACCTTCCCGGGCTGGCAGATCGTGGCGCGCACCTTCGCGGCCTCGCTGCCGGGACTGTTCGTCGTGGTGCTGATCCTGGGCGGCATTCTCTCGGGCGTGTTCACCGCGACCGAATCGGCCGCGGTGGCGGTGCTGTACGCGCTGATCCTGAGCGTGGTGGTGTACCGCTCGCTGAAGTGGGAGCAGTTCCTGAAGGCGGCGGCGAAGGCGGTGAAGACCACCGGCGTCGTGCTGCTGCTGATCGGCATCTCGGCCGCGTTCGGCTACATCATCAGCCTGTACGAGGTGCCGACGCTGACCGGCCAGGCGCTGTCGGCGGTGACGTCGAGCCCGTGGGTGATCTTCCTGCTGGTCAACATCATCCTGTTCCTGCTCGGCACCTTCCTCGACATGGCTGCCACCATCCTGGTGTGCACGCCGATCTTCCTGCCGATCTGCCAGCACTACGGCATGAGCGAGATCCAGTTCGGCATGGTGATGCTGATCAACTGCGCGCTCGGGCTGAACACGCCGCCGGTGGGCACGACGCAGTTCGTCGGCTGCGCGATCGGCGGTGTCTCGGTGGGCACCGTGATGAAGACCATCTGGCCGTTCTACGGCGCACTGATCGCCGCGCTGATGCTGGTGACCTACGTGCCGGCGTTCTCGCTGTGGCTGCCCGGCGTGGTGCTGCGCTGATCGGCGCCACGAGGCCTCTCTTTCAAAGACCCTTCAGGAGACATCCCATGATCATTCGCCGAACCCTTCTCGCGCTGGCGGCCGCGGCCGCCGCAGGCACCAGCTTCGGCGCGCACGCCGCGCCGGCCTGGCCTGAGAAGCCGGTGCGCATCGTCGTGCCGTTCGCGGCCGGCGGCACCTCGGACATCCTCGCGCGCCTGCTGGCCGACAAGCTGCAGGTCGCGCTGAAGCAGACCGTGCTGGTCGAGAACAAGGCCGGGGCCGGCGGCGTGATCGGCGCCGATTCGGTCGCCAAGTCGGCACCCGACGGCTACACCTTCCTGCTCGGCACGATCGCGAGCCACGCGATCAACCCGGTGCTGCAGCCGAAGATGCCGTACGACGCGGCCAAGGACTTCGCGCCGGTGATCCTGCTGGGCAGCATCTCCAACGTGCTGCTGGTCGGCACCGAGGCGCCGTACAAGAGCGTCAAGGAGCTGATCGCGGCGGCCAAGGCCAAGCCGGGCGACATCGCCTTCGCGTCGTCCGGCCAGGGCAGCTCGCAGCACATGTCGGGCGAGACCTTCAAGCTGCTGACCGGCGCCGAGCTGACGCACGTGCCGTACAAGGGCAGTGCGCCGGCCATCCAGGACGTGATCGGCAACCAGATCCCGATGAGCTTCGAGACGGTGACGGTGGCGCTGCCCTTCGTGCAGAGCGGCAAGGTGCGCGCGCTGGCCGTGACCTCGGCCAAGCGCAGCATCGCGATGCCCGACGTGCCGACGCTGCAGGAGGCCGGCGTGCCCGGCTTCGACGTGGCCAGCTGGCAGGCCTTCTACGCGCCGGCCGGCACGCCGCCGGCGATCGTCAAGCGCATGAACGCCGAAGTCGCGAAGATCATCGCGATCCCCGAGGTGAAGGCGAAGATGGAAGGGCTGGGCCTGCAGTACAGCCCCAACACGCCGGAGCAGTTCGCGACCTTCGGCCACGCTGAACTGGTGAAATGGGCGAAGATCGTGAAGGACGGCAACGTAAAACCTTAGCCCACCCCCGAAGCGCTGCGCGCCTCCCCCTCAAGGGGGCGCCGCCAGTGGCCCGGCAAAGCCGGTTCCACGGCGTCCGCTGGATCA
>NZ_JBFUCB010000760.1:0-2589 GCF_056405435.1 Rhizobacter sp. P1_G5
CCCTCGAACGTGAACTTGAATGCGTTCGACAGCAGGTTCAGGACCACCTTCTCCCACATGTCGACATCGACGAACACCTCGTGCGGGAGCGTGTCGCAGGCGACGACGAAGAACACGTTCTTCGCGCGGTCGAGCTCGGCCAGGGCCTCGGCCTTCTGCTGCTCTTCGAGCCGCGCGCGCACCTCGCCCAGGCGCGACGCGACCTGCGAGCCCACCAGCGACAGGAAGCTGCGGTAGGCATCGTCGAGCCGCCGGCGCGGGCTGATGCCCACCACCAGCGCGCCGACATTGGGCGCCCGCCCCGCCACCGCCAGCGGCAGCACGACGGCCTGCTGCACCGGTTCGGTCCACGCGCCGCGGATCTCGCCGAAGTGCTGCGGCTGCAGCGACGACGCATCGCCCGCCAGTCGGCGCGGCAGTGCCTCGGGCGGCACGTTGGCCGTCTGCGTGACGCGGCCGAGCGCCGGGTCGCTGCCGTCGGCGGCATCGGGCAGGTAGAGCACGGCGAACGGCAGGTCCTGCGGGCTGTTGCCGAGCGTGGCGACCAGCTGCGCCGCGGCGGCCGCGAGCGTCGGCAGCTCGCGGATCGGCAACGCGGCCAGCTCGCGCAACAGGCGCAGCCGGCGCTCGCCGATCGCGCGCTCGGTGTCCTCGACGACGACGCACAGCATGCCGGCCACGCGATCGGCATCGTCATACACCGGGCTGTACGAGAAGGTGTGGAAGGTTTCCTCGAGGTAGCCGCTGCGCTCCAGGAACAGCTGCAGCCCCTCGTCCCAGGTGGCGGTGCCGGTGCTCAGCACCTGGTCGATGCGCGGGCCGATGTCGTGCCAGATCTCGGCCCAGACCACGTCGGCGCGCGCGCCGAGCACCCAGTCGCGCTTGATGCCGACGGTCGGCAGGTAGGCGTCGTTGCAGAAGAACGTGGCTTCGCTGCCCCAGGCCATCCACATCGCGAAGCGCGAGTCGAGCATCACCCGCACGATGGTCTTCAGGCTCTGCGGCCAGCCGGCGGGGTCGCCGAGCGGCGTGCGGCCCCAATCGAAGGCGCGCATGCGCGCGCCCATCTCACCACCCCCTTCGAGGAACCTCAGCGATGCATCGACCATCACGGCATGCTAGCGGCGAAAGCAACAGCCGGTCACGCGCGTTACGGAGGCCATGCGAGCCGGCGCACCGGCTCGGTTAACCTCGCGGATTGTCCAACCCTCCGACATCTCCCATGCGCCTCGTCCCGATCGCCTGCCTGCTGTGGTTCTCCTGTGCCGCCATGGCGCAATCCAAGGACGAGGTCGTCGAAGGCGGGCTGCAAAGCGGCCAGCGCTACCAGATGGCACAGCACTGCGGCGCGAGCGATGCCGCGCTCGATGCCTTCAAGGGCCGCTTCGAGACCGAGGCGCATGGCCGCTCGGACCTGCTGGCCAAGCTGGACGTCAACATCCTGAAGCTGTTCATGCAGGGCCGCCTGAACGGCGACCTCGCGTTCGAGGAGCTGAAGGCCAAGCCGCAGGCCGAGCGCGACGCCGCCTGCCAGCAGGCGCTGAAGCAGATCGGCGCGAAGGCCTGATCAGGCCGCTCGATCGGCCCCTTGATCGACCCCTCGCCAGGCTGCCTGCAGCGCGGCCGCGACCGGCGCGCTCGCCGGGGTCATCGGCGCGCGCAGCGTGGGGCCGATCCGGCCGAGCGCCGCGAGCTGCGCCTTCAGCGGGCCCGGGTTCGGCTCAGCGAACAGCGCCGCCACCATCGGTGCGAGCGCATGGTGCAGCCGGCGGGCGCGCGGCAGGTCGCCCGACTGCAGCGCGTCGAACAGCTCGACGAAGCGCCGCGCATGCAGGTGCGCACTGGCCGCGATGGCGCCCTGCCCGCCCTGGCACAGCGTCGTGAAGATCTGGTGGTCCTCGCCGGCCAGCACCGCGAGGCGGCCGTCGGCGATCAGCGCCTGCGTCTTGCGGGCGTCGCCGCCGCAGTCCTTCAGGCCGGCCACGCCGGGAATCCCGGCCAGCGTGCGCAGCGTCGCCAGGCTCAGCTCGACGCCGGTGCGGTACGGGATGTCGTAGACGACGATCGCGCGCGGTGCCGCGGCGGCCGCGACCTCGCGGTAGAAATCGACGACGCCCTGTTGCGACGGGCGCACATACGACGGTGGCGGCACCAGGAAGCCTGCGACGGCCTGTTCTCCGAAGCGCCGGCACGCCGCCATCACCTCGCGCGGCGCGATGCCGCTCACGCCCATCAGCACCGGCCGCCCGCCGGCCGCCGACAGCACGGTGCCCAGCACGGCGGCCTGCTCGGCCTCGTCGAGCGTCGCGGCCTCGCCGGTGGTGCCACAGGCGACCAGGCCGTGGATGCCATCGGCCACCAGGGATTTGACCAACGCGGCGAGCCGTTCATGGTCGACGCGCCCGTCCGCCGCGAACGGCGTGATGACGGGAACCCAGATGCCTGAGAGCTGCTGCATGAATCCATTCCTCGCGCCGGCGGACACGCCGGACCAGGCTGGGCATTCTAGGCAGGACGGGCCGAGTCGCATTCAAGGCCGCTCGGCAATTGCCGACCTCAGGGTCACGGAGGCGGAACGGAGTATCTGGC
>NZ_JBFUCB010000761.1:0-3930 GCF_056405435.1 Rhizobacter sp. P1_G5
GGTCAGCGAGCCGAGCTGGTCGGAATTGAGCTGGCGCAGCGCGGCCGTCGAGATCGCACGCAGGTCGGCGGATTCGAGGTTGGGCAACTGGTCGGTGGTCAGCGCGGCGACCTGGGCGGTCGTCAGCGCGGCGTATTGCGCGGTGGTCAGCGCGCGCAGGTCATCGGACTGCAGGCCGGCGATCTGCGTCGGGGTCAGGGCGACGACCTGGGCGGTGGACAGCGCGGCGAACTGCGCGGTGTTCATCGCGTTCAGGTCGTCGGTGACCAGGTTGGCCAGCTGGGCGGTCGTCATCGCCGACACCTGCGAGGTGGTCAGCTGGCCCATCTGGTCGGAGGTCAGCGCATCGATCTGCGCGGTCGACAGGTTGCGGATCGCGGCCGAGCTCAGCGAGCGCAGGTCCGACGATTCGAGCGTCGGGATCTGGTCGGAGGTCAGTGCCGCAGCCTGCGCGGTGGTCAGCGCGGCGAACTGGTTGGTCGTCAGCGCGTTCAGGTCGTCGGTGCCGAGCTGCGAGATCTGCAGCGTCGTCAGCGCGGCGACCTGGGCGGTGGTCAGCGCGGCGAACTGGTCGGAGCCGAAGGCGCCCAGCTGGTCGGAGTTCAGGGCGCGCAGCGTGGCCGAGCTGAGGGCGCGCAGGTCCTGCGTTTCCATCACGGCGAGTTCGGCGGTGCCGATCGCGGAGACGTTGGTCGACGGGATCGCGGCGACCTGGCTGGTCGTCAGTGCCTGGAACTGCGCCGTGTTGAAGGCGGCCCAGTCCTCGGTCGTCAGCCCGGCAATGGACTTCGTCGACAAGCCGGCGATCTGAGCGGTCGTCAGGAACTGAATGATGCTGGCCATGAAGGGCGTCCTTTGAGTGGTATTCGTTTGCGGGGTCGGCTGGTGTGCGTGCACCTGCTCCAAACCGGACCCAGTCAAACGGGAATATCGGATACATGTGACGAACCCTTAAGGTGCAAATGAAGCGCGGATACGGTGCTGTTCGCGCAATCCGTCTGGTTTTGGCCGGTGCTGGTAGATTGCGCGCCATGACCGATTTCACGTTCCTCTGGCACGACTACGAAACCTTCGGCCGCGTGCCGCGCCATGACCGGCCGGCGCAGTTCGCCGGCATCCGCACCGATGCCGAGCTGAACGAGGTGGCGGGCGGCGAGCTGATGGTGTACTGCCGGCCGACGCCGGACTACTTGCCCGATCCGGAGTCGTGCCTGCTGACCGGCATCCTTCCGCAGACCTGCCTGGAGCGCGGCGTGCCGGAGCACGAGTTCGCCGATGCGATCGAGGCGCAGCTGGCGCAGCCCGGCACGGTGGGCGTGGGCTACAACACGATCCGTTTCGACGACGAGGTGACGCGCCACCTGTTCTGGCGCAACCTGATCGACCCTTACGCGCGCGAGTGGCAGAACCAGTGCGGGCGCTGGGACCTGCTCGACGTGGTGCGGCTGACCTGGGCGCTGCGGCCGGAGGGCATCACCTGGCCGACGCACGAGGACGGCCGGCCGTCGTTCAAGCTGGAGCACCTGACGGCGGCGAACGGCCTGGCGCACGATGCGGCGCACGATGCGTTGTCGGACGTGCGGGCGACGATCGCGCTGGCGAAGCTGATCAAGTCGCGCCAGCCGCGGCTGTGGGATTTCGCACTGAAGCTGCGCAGGAAGGACGAGGTGATCCAGGAGATGGGGGTGGGGCGGCCGTTCCTGCACATCTCGGGCATGTACGGCGTGGAGCGCGGCTGCATGGCGCTGGTGTGGCCGCTGGCGCCGCACCCGAGCAACAAGAATGAAGTGATCGTGTGGGACCTGGCGAGCGACCCGGCGGAATTGTTCACGCTGGATGTCGAGACGATCCGGCTGCGCATGTTCAGCAAGGCCGACGACCTGCCCGAGGGCGTGGCGCGGCTGCCGATCAAGACGATCCACATCAACAAGTCACCGATGGTGATCGGCAATCTGAAGACGCTGAGCGATGCGGTGGCGGCGAAGTGGGGCGTCGACGTGCCGCGCGCGCTGGCGCATGCGGAGGTGGCCGCGAAGCAGGGCCATCTGCTGGCCGGCATGTGGCCGGCGGTGTTCGAGCGGCCGGCGCCGAGTGCGAAGCCGGACGTCGACGAGGATTTGTACGGCGGCTTCGTCGGCAATGAAGATCGCAAGGCGCTGCAGCGGCTGCGCGGGTTGTCGCCGCAGCAGCTGGCCGACAAGCGACCGGCGTTTGCGGACCCGCGGCTGGCCGAGATCCTCTTCCGTTACCGGGCCCGCAATTTCCCGGAGACGCTCAGCGAGGCCGAGCAGGCGCAGTGGCTGGAGCACCGGGTGCACAAGCTGCACGACGGGGCGGGTGGGGCGCTGACGCTGCAGGCCTTCTTCGACCGCATTGATGCGTTGCAGGAATCCGAAGCGCTGGCCGAGGACGAACGCGCCCAGGACATCCTGGGTGCACTGGTCGACTACGCCACCGAGATTGCACCGGAGCGTGACTGATTCCGCTGCGGCGCGTCGCGGCGGGTGAGGGGATGGGCTGGGGGCTCAGCCTCGGCGGTCGGCCCTGGCGGGCCGACTCCACGAAGAAGTCGCCCCCAGCGCCAAGGCGCGCCACAGCCTCCCCACCCGCGCCTTTCGCGCGGAGGGAGGCCAAGCCCAAATCAACCATCAAGCTTCCGAATATTCCTTGATCCGGTCGAAGTTCAGGTACTGGTAGACCTTGTCGGAGGCCGCCGTCAGCACCCCCATGTCAGCCATGTACTCGTCCTTCGTCGGAATGCGACCGAGCTTCGAGCAGATCGACGCCAGCTCGGCCGAGCCGAGGTAGACATTGCTGTTCTTGCCCAGCCGGTTCGGGAAATTGCGCGTGCTCGTCGAGAACACCGTCGCGCCTTCCTTCACCTGCGCCTGGTTGCCCATGCACAGGCTGCAGCCCGGCATCTCCATGCGAGCGCCCGCCGTGCCGAGCACGCCATAGTGGCCTTCCTCGGTCAGCTGGTGCGCATCCATCTTGGTCGGCGGCGCCACCCACAGCTTCACCGGGATGTCGCGCTTGCCCTCGAGCAGCTTGCTCGCCGCACGGAAGTGGCCGATGTTCGTCATGCACGAACCGATGAACACCTCGTCGATCTTCGCGCCCGACACCTCGGCCAGCGTCTTCACGTCGTCCGGGTCGTTCGGGCAGGCCACGATCGGCTCGTGCACGTCGGCCAGGTCGATCTCGATCACCGCCGCGTAGTCGGCATCGGCATCGCCCTTCAGCAGCTGCRGGTTCGCGAGCCAGGCCTCTTGCGCGGCAATGCGGCGCTCCAGCGTGCGTGCATCGGAGTAGCCCTGCGCGATCATCCACTTCATCAGCGAGATGTTGCTGTTGATGTACTCGATGATCGGTTCCTTGTTCAGGTGCACCGTGCAGCCGGCCGCCGAACGCTCGGCCGACGCATCGCTCAGCTCGAAGGCCTGCTCCACCTTCAGGTCGGGCAGCCCCTCGATCTCGAGGATGCGGCCCGAGAAGATGTTCTTCTTGCCCTTCTTCTCGACCGTCAGCAACCCCTGCTTGATCGCGTACAGCGGGATCGCGTTGACCAGGTCGCGCAGCGTGACGCCCGGCTGCATCGTGCCCTTGAAGCGCACCAGCACGCTCTCCGGCATGTCCAGCGGCATCACGCCGGTGGCCGCGGCGAACGCGACCAGGCCCGAGCCCGCCGGGAAGCTGATGCCGATCGGGAAACGGGTGTGGCTGTCGCCGCCGGTGCCCACGGTGTCGGGCAGCAGGAAACGGTTCAGCCAGCTGTGGATCACGCCGTCACCCGGGCGCAGCGAGATGCCGCCGCGCGTGCTGATGAACTCCGGCAGCTCGTGGTGCATCTTCACGTCGACCGGCTTCGGGTAGGCCGCGGTGTGGCAGAAGCTCTGCATCACCAGGTCGGCGCTGTAGCCCAGGCAGGCC
>NZ_JBFUCB010000762.1:0-2581 GCF_056405435.1 Rhizobacter sp. P1_G5
CATCAGCTGGGCGCGCACGGTGTCCGGGTTGACGATCACGCCGGCATCGACCGCGCACACCACGCGCTGCACGGCGACGCTGCCGTCGGCCGCGACCGCCACCTCGGCGACCGTCGCCAGGAAAGTGCCGAACGCGAACTGCAGCGACACGCCGCGGCCGTGCCGTGCCGGCAGCGCCCGGCCCCAGCCGGCCTTCTGCGCCGCCAGCTCGAGCACCGCCTTCGCGCGCGGGTTGTGCTGCAGCAGGTCGAGCCGGTAGGCCACCGGGTCGGCCTTCGCGGCCGCGGCCAGCTCGTCGATGAAGCTCTCGACGACGAACACGTTGTGCGTCGGCGCCACGCCGCGCCAGAACGCGGTCGGGATCGGCGGCTCGTGGTTCACGTAGTCGACGTGGATGTTCGCGAGTGCATACGGCGGGTGCGCGGCGCCGTCGATGGTCTCGGGGTCGAAGCCGTTGTTGTAGAGCGGCGGCGCCCAGCGCTTCAGGATCGACGAGCCGGTCAGCCGGTGCGTCCACGCCACCGGCCGGCCCTGCGCATCCAACCCTGCGGCGACGCGGTCGAAGAAGTAGGGCCGGTACATGTCGTGCTGCGTGTCTTCCTCGCGCGTCCAGATCACCTTCACCGGGTGGTCGAGCGCCTTGGCGATCTGCACCGCGCGCGTGATGCTGTCCACCTCCAGCCGGCGCCCGAAGCCGCCGCCCAGCAGGTGGTTGTGCACCTTCACCTTGTCCAGCGGCAGTCCGGTCACCTGCGCGGCCGCGGCCTGCGCGCGCGACAGCACCTGCGTGCCGACCCACACGTCGCAGCCGTCGGGGCGCACGTGCACCGTGCAGTTCAGCGGCTCCATCGCGGCGTGCACGAGGAAGGGCACCTCGTACACCGCCTCCAGCCGCGTCGCGGCAGCGGCCAGCGCGGCCGCGGCATCGCCGTCGTGGCGCACGGTGGCGCCGGGTTGCAGCGAGGCCACGCGCATCGATTCGACGATGTCGGCGGTGGCGAGCGTCGCGTGCGGGCCGTCGTCCCATTCGATCGCGAGGGCGGCCAGCCCCTTCTTCGCGGCGCCCATGTGGTCGGCGACCACCGCGACGCAATCGTCCAGCGTCACGATGCGGCGCACGCCGCGCACCTTCAGCGCCGCGCGCTCGTCGACGCGGCGCAGCCGGCCGCCCGGCACCGGCGATTGCGCGAGCGTCGCGATCTTCATGCCGGGGACCTGGGCATCGATGCCGTAGCGCGCGCGGCCATTCACCTTGTCGGGCGTGTCCAGCCGATGGGCGGGCGTGCCGATCAGCCGGAATGCCGAGGCCGGCTTCAGCACCACCTCCTTCGGCTCGGGCAGCAGTGCCGCGCTCGCGGTCAGCGCGCCGTAGCCGAGGCGGCGGCCGCTCGCCGCATGCACCACCTGGCCGCGCTCGGCATGGCAGGCCGACGGCTCCACCGACCAGCGCTGCGCCGCCGCCTGCACGAGCAGCGTGCGCGCGACCGCGCCGGCCCGGCGCAGCGGCCCGAAGGCCGCGCGGATCGTCGTCGAGCCGCCGGTCACCTGGAAGCCGAGCAGCGGGTTGCCGTACAGCGTGTCGTCGGGCGGCGCGTGCGCCACGCGGATCGTCGCGAGCTCGACCTCGAGCTCCTCGGCGATCAGCATCGGCACGCTGGTGTAGGTGCCCTGGCCCATCTCGATGTAGCCCATCGTGACGGTGACCTGGCCGTCGGGCGCGATCCGCACGAAGGCGTTCGGCGCGAACGCTGCCGCGGCCTGGGCCGCGCGCGCCGGGCCGGCCGTGCCCAGGCTCACGCCGACCAGCAGCCCGCCGCCGGCGGCGGCGCCGATGCTGAGGAAGTCTCTGCGCGACAGCGTCGCGTCGTCGAGGTGCGTTGTCATGTCATGCGCCTTTCGACAAGGCGCGTGCCGCGGCATGGATGCCGTCGCGGATGCGCGGGTAGGTGCCGCAGCGGCACAGGTTGCCGCTCATCGCGGCGTCGATGTCGGCGTCGTTCGGCGCACGGTTCGCCGCCAGCAAGGCCGCGGCCGACATCAGCTGGCCCGACTGGCAGTAGCCGCACTGCACGACCTCGAGGTCCCGCCATGCCTGCTGCAGCGCGCGGCCGATGCGGGTGCCGGCCAGTGCCTCGATCGTCGTCACGTCGGCCCGGCCGACCGATTCGACGCTGGTGATGCACGAGCGCGTGGGCACACCGTCGACGTGCACCGTGCAGGCGCCGCACAGGCCTGCGCCGCAGCCGAACTTGGTGCCGGTCATGCCGAGCACGTCGCGCAACACCCACAGCACCGGCGTGTCGCCGTCGACATCGGCGCTGCGCCGGGTTCCATTCACTTTCACGTTGGCTCCTGCTTCGTGGCGACGGCCACATGCGGACGCCAGGATGGCCGCGCGCCGCGCCCGGCGTCGGTCGAATACCCCACGAATCCGGACGTCGAGGCGGCGCAGGCGCCATCTTCGCGGCCGTCACGACGGCCACTGCCAGCGGTGGCTCGGTCGCAGCGCCTCGATGAACTCCGCATCGTGGCTCGCCACCAGCAGCGCGCCCTCGAAGCCCTGCAGCGCGCGCTGCAGTTC
>NZ_JBFUCB010000763.1:0-2579 GCF_056405435.1 Rhizobacter sp. P1_G5
GGCCCGCCCGGGCTTGTCGGATCGCCCGGTGGCCGACCTGAAGGACCGCGACCTGCAGCAACTGGCCGCCGGCCTRCAGGGCTGGCAGCTGACGCCCGACGGCACCGAGGGCTACCGCAAGGCCGAGGTCACCGCCGGCGGCGTCGACACCCGGGAACTCAGCTCGCAGACGCTGGAAAGCCGCCGCATGCCCGGCCTGCACTTCATCGGCGAGGTGGTCGACGTGACCGGCTGGCTGGGCGGCTACAACTTCCAGTGGGCCTGGGCCAGCGCCGCGGCCTGCGCGGCGGCCATCACCGACAGTCGCGACCGCCTTCAGCCTGCTGAAAGCGGTCACTGACACCCCGCTTGCGCGTCAGGGAACTATGGCTATAATCGCGGTCTTTGCTGGCAAACCCGCGCCGCGATCTCGCTACAAATCTTCGTCCACGCCTCTGGCTGGATTCCGGAACCTCCTGCTAGAGAAACCGGGCGAACGACAGTGAGACACCGAGCGCAAAAACTTCTGGATCTATGACTTCGATTCGCGTCAAAGAAAACGAGCCGTTCGACGTGGCTCTGCGCCGCTTCAAGCGCACCATTGAAAAGCTGGGCCTGCTGACCGACCTGCGCGCCCGTGAGTTCTACGAAAAGCCCACCGCCGAGCGCAAGCGCAAGAAGGCCGCGGCCGTCAAGCGCCACTTCAAGCGCATCCGCAGCATGCAGCTGCCGAAGCGCCTGTACTGAGATAGATTCGATCCGGCGCTGATGTGGCGCTGGAGCACAACGAAGCCCGCGCCACGCGGGCTTTGTCGTTTTTGATCCTCGCTTTCGACCCTCACCTATTCGAGCACCTGCGATGACCCTGAAAGACCAGATCACCGAAGACATGAAGACCGCGATGCGTGCGAAGGACGCCGCCCGCCTGCTGACGATCCGCGGCCTGCTCGCGGCACTGAAGCAGAAAGAGGTCGACGAGCGCATCGTGCTCGACGACGCCGCGGTGATCGCGATCGTCGACAAGCTGATCAAGCAGCGCAAGGATTCGATCACGCAGTTCGCCGCCGCGAACCGCACCGACCTGGTCGACAAGGAAACCGCCGAGCTGGCCGTGCTCGAAGGCTACCTGCCGCAGCGCCTGTCGGCCGACGAGATCGCGGCCGAGGTCGGCAAGATCGTCACCGAGCTGGGCGCCACCGGCCCCGGCGACATGGGCAAGGTGATGGGCGCGGTGAAGACCCGACTGGCCGGCAAGGCCGACATGGGCCTGGTGTCCGCTGCGGTCAAGCAGGCCTTGAGCAAATAGGTCGCCCACCATGACCGATCCCGTCGTCCAGCAGCTCAGCGCCGATGTCTGCGTCGCGCCCCAGCTCGAACCGGCCGCGATGGCCTGGGCCGCGCAGCAGGGTTTCAGGAGCGTGATCAACAACCGCCCCGATTTCGAAGGCGGCCCCGATCAGCCCACCAGCGCTGCCGTCGAAGCCGCCGCGCACGCGGCCGGCCTGCAGTACGTGCACCTCCCGGTCGCGCCGGCCGTGCAGACGCCCGAGCAGATCGCCGCGTTCGCGGCGCTGCTGGCCTCGCTGCCCAAGCCGATCCTCGCGTTCTGCCGCACCGGCACGCGCTCCGGCAAGCTCTACCGCGCCGCGACAGGCACCGCCTGACCGCTCCCAGGCACGGCGGCCGTCCATGCGCCTGAAGCTGAAGGTCTTCCTGTTCGCGGTGATCCCGCTGATCGCGTCGCTGCTGCTGATCGCGGTCGCGGTGCGCCAGAAGGAGAACGACCTCGCCGCCCGCGAGCGCGCCGTCGTCGAGGCCGCGACGATGGCGTCGAAGCAGACCGAGCTGCGCCACTACGTCGACCTCGCGCAGAGCACGATCGCGCCGCTCTACGCCTCCGGCCGCGACGACGACGCCACCAAGGAGCAGGCGATCCGCCGCCTCGCCTCGCTCGACTACGGCAGCGACGGCTACTTCTTCCTCTACGACCTGGCCGGCAAGAATTTGATGCACCCGCGCCAGCCCGAGCTGGTCGGCCAGCCGATGTGGGACATGCGCGACGCCAACGGCGAGCCGGTGATCCAGCGGCTGATCGCACGCGCCCGCGAAGGCGGCGGCTTCGTCGAGTACCTGTGGCGCAAGCCGTCCACCGGGCAGGTGACGCCCAAGCTCGGCTACGTGGTCGCGCTGCCGCGTTGGAACTGGATGTTCGGCACCGGCCTGTACCTCGACGACGTGCAGGCCACGATGAAGCAGCTCGACCAGCAGGTCACCGCCAACATCGCCGACACGATGTGGTGGATCGCCGGCATCGCGCTGCTGGGCATCGTGCTGATCGGCGGCAGCGGGCTCGCGCTCAACGTCAGCGAGCAGCGCATCGCCGATGCCAAGCTGCGGCTGCTGGCGCGCCAGGTCGTGCAGTCGCAGGAAGACGAGCGCGCCTACCTCTCGCGCGAACTGCACGACAGCACCAGCCAGACGCTGGTGTCGATCAAGCTGCTGATGGAGTCGTCGGTCGCGCAGCTCGGCAGCGAGGCGCCGGCCACGCTGACGAAGGCGCTGGTGCGGTTGAACGGCGCGCTCGGCGAAGTGCGCGAGAT
>NZ_JBFUCB010000764.1:0-2569 GCF_056405435.1 Rhizobacter sp. P1_G5
CGTCGTCGTCGGTGCGGCCGAGGATGAAGTAGTAGCCGTCCTCGTCGCGCACGCCCCAGTCGAAGGTGCTGTAGACCATGCGCCCGGGGATCGTCTTCCAGTAGGTCTCGACGAAGCGCGCATCGTCGCGCCACACCGTCTGCATGCAGCCCGGAGGCAACGGCCCTTCGATGACCAGCACGCCCTTCTGGTTCGGCTGCGTCAGCTCCTCGCCGCTCAGCTCGTCGATCAGCTTCACGTCGTAGCCGTACATCGGCACGCCCGGGCTGCCGAACTTGCCGGCCGCCGGCTCGACGCCATTGGCGATCGTCAGGATCGGCCAGCCGGTCTCCGTCTGCCAGTAGTTGTCGATGACCGGCTTGCCCAGCCCGTCGGCGATCCAGTGCGCGGTCGGCTCGTCCAGCGGTTCGCCAGCCAGGAACAGCGCACGCAGGCTCGACAGGTCGTGCCGCTTCAGCAGCGCGGCATCGTGCTTCTTCAGCACCCGCACCGCGGTCGGCGAGCTGAACATCACGCTGACGCGGTACTTCTCGACCAGGCTCCACCACACCGCCGCGTCAGGCCGGATCGGCAGCCCCTCGTACATCAGCGTCGCCATGCCGGCRATCAGCGGCCCGTAGACGATGTAGCTRTGGCCGACCACCCAGCCGATGTCGCTGGTGCAGAAAAAGGTCTCGCCGGCCCGCCCCTGGAAGATGTGCTTCATGCTCGCGGCCAGCGCCACCGCGTAGCCGCCGGTGTCGCGCTGCACGCCCTTGGGCCGGCCGGTGGTGCCGCTGGTGTACAGCGTGTAGCTCGGCTGCGTGGCCTCGACCCAGGTGCACGGCACCACCGCGTCGAAGTGCGCCGCCCGCAGCGACTCGTACGAGGCATCGCGCTGCGCATCGAGCTGCATCGGGGCGAGCCCGCGGTCGATCATCAGCGTGCGCGGCGTGTGGTGATCGGCCAGCCGCATCGCCTCGTCGAGCAGCGGCTTGTAGGCCACCACCTTGCCGCCGCGGCTGCCGGCATCGGCGCTGACGATCAGCACCGGCTGCGCATCGTCGATGCGGCTCGCCAGGCTGACGCTCGCGAAGCCGCCGAACACCACCGAATGGATCGCGCCGATGCGGGCGCAGGCCAGCATCGTGAATGCCGCCTCGGGAATCATCGGCAGGTAGACCAGCACCCTGTCGCCCTGCTTCACACCGAGCGCCAGCAGGATGGCCGCCATGCGCTGCACCTCGGCATGCAGCTCGCGGAAGCTGTAGCGCCGCTCGTCGCCGGTCTCGCTGGAGACGTAGATCAGCGCGTCCTGGTCGGCGCGCGCGGCCAAGTGCCGGTCGACCGCGTTGTGGCACAGGTTGGTCCACCCGCCGACGAACCAGCGCGCGAACGGCGGGTGGCTCGCGTCGCAGACCTGCCCGAACGGCCGCTCCCAGTCGATCAGCGCCGCCTGTTCGGACCAGAAGCCGGCGCGGTCGGCGAGCGAGCGCGCATGAAAATCGCGATAGGCATTCATACCCTTGGTTACACCACAGAAACACCCCCGCAACAACCCAGGAAAAGCCTGAAAAGAACGTGCTAAGTGCCGGTTTTGAAAGGACTTTTGCCGTTGACGCTGCCCGGTGACTCTTTTATGCTGCGCGGCATGTTTCGGTCGGCCGTCCCCTTTTTCGTGCGCAGCGCCCTGGTGGCGGCGGCCTTCGGCTGCGGCAGCGCCTGGGCCGATACCGACCAGATCTCCCGCCTGCTGACCGACAAGGGGCTGATCGCGCCGGGTGGCGCGGCCGCCACGCCGGCTGCGGCACCGCCCAGTGAAGCGGCCTCCGCCCCGGCGGTCATCACGACAGCGACAGCCCCCGAAAGCTTCACCCAGCAGGTCCGCGAGAAGGCATCCGACATGGTGCTGACCGCGATGAACTTCCTTGGCGTGCGGTACCGCCGCGGCGGCAACGACGCCGACTCCGGCTTCGACTGCAGCGGCTTCACCCGCCACGTCTTCGAGAGCGCGCTCGGCCTCGTGCTGCCGCGCCGCGCCGACGAGCAGGCACACGCCAAGGGCCTGACAGCGGTCAAGCGCGACGAGCTGAAGCCCGGCGACCTGGTCTTCTTCAACACGCTGCGCCGCACCTTCTCGCACGTCGGCATCTACATCGGCGAAGGCAAGTTCATCCACGCGCCGAAGCCGGGCGGCGAGGTGCGGGTCGAGGACATGCGCTTCGCGTACTGGGCCAAGCGCTTCACCGGTGCCCGCCGCGCCGAGCAGGCCGATGCGCCGGCCGTGCCGTCGGCCACTGCGACGCTCGCTGCCGCTCCGGCCGGCGAGCCGCTGGCCGAGGTCGGCGCGGTAGCGGCCCCGCTTGCGGCTGTGGTGACGGCCGCAGCGCCGACCGCGCCCGAGGTGCTGAAGCCGAGCAGCCCGCCGGCCACCCGCAAGGTCACCCACAAGACCCGCCGCAAACCCGCGGCAAAGGCCGTGAAGGCCGTCAAGGCCTAATCGCCCCACGCCCATCCGACGCATGCCGGGCGGGCACAATCCGCCCATGGCCGACAAAGTGATTCCGCTGGCAGACCACCGCTATGCCTC
>NZ_JBFUCB010000765.1:0-2558 GCF_056405435.1 Rhizobacter sp. P1_G5
CCCGATGCGGTCGGCAGCGAAGAGGCCTTCGTGCAGTGGCGGCTCGGCCTCGCCTCCGAACGGCGCACCCAGCACGAGCTGCGCTGGCGCGACCGCTGGCTGATCGTCAACGACCGCCGCCTGCACGATGGCAGCCTGGTCCACCTGGCGCTCGACATCACCGACCGCAAGCGCGCCGAGCTGGAGCTGGCCCGCCAGCAGTTGCAGGCGCACGAGGCGCAGGCGCGGCTCGGCGCGGTGCTGGCGGCCGTGCCCGACCTCTGGTTCGTGCTCGACGAGGATGGCCGCTACCTCGAATGCGGCGACCCGAAGCACCCGTTCATGGTGCACAGCTGGGAGAGCGTGCGCGGCCGGCCTTTCGTGCAGGGCGTCACGCAGGAGCTGGCCGACCAGGTGCTGCCGGCGATCCGCCGCGCGCTGCAGACCGGCGCGGTGCAGTGCCTCGAGTACGACCTGGTGACGGCCGGCGGGCGCCCCGGCAGCTTCGAGGCGCGGCTGTCGCCGATGGCCGGCGCGCGGGTGCTGTACGTCACGCGCGACATCACGCAGCAGCGTGCCGCCGAGCAGGCGCTGAAGGCCGCCGAGGAGCGCTGGAAGTTCGCGCTCGAGGGCGCGGGCGACGGCGTCTGGGACTTCGACGAGGACCGCAACCTCGCGTTCTATTCGCCGCGCTGGAAGGAGATGCTCGGCTACCGCGAGGACGAGATCGGCAACACCATCCAGGAGTGGTCGCGCCGCATCCACCCGGACGACAAGGCGCGCGTGATGCGGGCCATCCAGTCCTACCGGCGCGGCGACACCGAGGTCTACGAGACCGAGCACCGGCTGCAGCACAGGGACGGCCGCTGGCTGTGGGTGCTCGACCGCGGCAAGATCGTCGAGCGCCACGCCGACGGCAGCCCGCGCCGCGTGGTCGGCACGCATTCCGACATCACGCGCACCAAGCAGGCCGAGCAGGCACTGCGCGACAAGCAGGCCGCCGAGCTGGCCAACCGGGCGAAGAGCGAGTTCCTGTCGCGCATGAGCCACGAGATGCGCACGCCGCTGAATGCGGTGATCGGTTTCTCGCAGCTGATGCGCATGAACACCGACCCCGTCGACCTTGACAAGGTGCACGACTACGCCGACCACGTGCTGGACGCCGGGCAGCACCTGCTGGCGCTGATCAACGACGTGCTGGACCTGCAGAAAGTGGAGGAAGGCGCCTTGACACTGGACATGGGACGGGTGGCGCTCGACGACCTGGTCGCGCGCACGATCGACCTGCTGGCGCCGATGGYGCGCACGCGCGGCATCCGCTTCGACAACGCGCTGCCCTCGCCGCTGCGCGTGCGGGCCGATGCGCAGCGGCTGCGCCAGGTGCTGCTGAACGTGGCCTCGAACGCGGTCAAGTACAACCGCCCCGGCGGCGTGGTGCGCTGGGCCCTGCGCCAGGAGCGCCCCGAACGGCTCACGCTGATGGTCGAGGACGAGGGCACCGGCTTGTCGCCCGAGCAGCTGAGCCGCCTGTTCCAGCCCTTCGAGCGACTCGGCAAGGAGACCTCGACCATCGAGGGCACCGGCCTCGGCCYGATCATCGCGCGCAGCCTGATGCAGGCGATCGGCGGCGACCTGCAGGTGACGAGCCGCTTCGGCCACGGCACCTGCGTGCTGCTCGACATGGTCTGCGACCCCGATGGCACCGCCACCGACCTCGCGCCGCTCGCCGACGACCCGTGCGAGCCCGCCGCCGCACCCGCAGCCCCCCGGCGCGATGCGCTGCGCATGATGTACGTCGAGGACAACCGCATCAACGCGATCCTGTTCGAGGAGGCGCTGCGGCTGCACCACGGCGCCATCGACCTGCGCATCGCCGAGGACGGCGAGGAGGCGCTCGAGATCGCGCGCGAATGGCAGCCCGAGGTGCTGGTGCTCGATGCCCACCTGCCGGGCATGACCGGCTTCGAGGTGCTGCACCTGCTGCGCCGGCTGCCGGGCCTGGCTTCGGCTCCCGCGTACATGTGCTCGGCCGATGCGATGCCCGAGGACGTGCAGCGCGCCTACGAGGCCGGCTTCATCGGCTACTGGACCAAACCGATCGACATCGCCGCGGTGGTGGCCGACATCGACCAGCTGCTGCAGTCGCCCGCGCTGGCCGGCTGAGAGCCTCCCCGATAATCCGGCCGATGCGCTTCTCTCCCGAACCTCCCGCCCCCACCCGCCCTGCCCCCGCCACCGCCGTCCTGCTGTGCAACCTGGGCACCCCCGATGCGCCGACCGCTGCCGCGGTGCGCCGCTACCTCGCGCAGTTCCTCAGCGACCCGCGCGTCGTCGAGATCCCCAAGCTGCTGTGGTGGCTGATCCTGCACGCCATCATCCTGCGCGTGCGGCCGGCCAAGTCGGCGGCCAAGTACGCAACGGTGTGGATGCCCGAAGGCTCGCCGCTGAAAGTGTGGACGCAGAAGCAGGCCAGGCTGCTGGCAGGCTACCTGGGCGAGCGCGGCCACCGGGTGCAGGTGGCCTTCGCGATGCGCTACGGCACGCCGGCGATCGGCCGCGAACTCGACGCGCTGAAGGCC
>NZ_JBFUCB010000766.1:0-2556 GCF_056405435.1 Rhizobacter sp. P1_G5
ACACCGAACAGCGTCACCGCATCGCCCACCCGCAGCTCGAGGTAGGCCGCAGCGCGCGCATCGGCGCCGCTGGCGATCGCATGCTCGTGGTAATCCAGCACGCGCACCGGCACGGCCAGGTGCCGGTTCAGCGCGTTGACGAACGCATCGATCGGCCCGGCGCCCTGCGCATCCAGCGCCAGTTCGCGATCGCCCAGGCCGACCGTGCCGTGCAGGTGAACCGAGCCGTCGGCCTGCGCGGTGATCGTCGGCGCCGTCGCGCGTGCGACGGGAGCGTCGGCGATGCCGTACTCGCTCCGGAAGACGGCCCACAGGTCGGCGGCGGTCTGCTCCTTGCCGCTGTCGTCCATCACGCGCTGGACCACGCCGCTGAACTCGATCTGCAGGCGGCGCGGCAGCTCCACGCCGTACTCGGTCTCGAGCAGGTACGACACCCCGCCCTTGCCCGACTGGCTGTTGACGCGGATCACCGCGTCATAGCTGCGCCCGAGGTCGACCGGGTCGATCGGCAGGTACGGCACGTCCCAGATGTCGGTCGGCTGGCGCTGCGCGAAGGCCTTCTTGATCGCATCCTGGTGCGAGCCGGAGAACGAGGTGTAGACCAGGTCGCCGGCATACGGATGCCGCGGATGCACCGGCAGCTGGTTGCAGTGCTCGACGCAGCGGCGCACCTCGTCGATGTCCGAGAAATCGAGGCCCGGGTCGATGCCCTGCGTGTACAGGTTCAGCGCAATGTTGACGAGGTCGACATTGCCGGTGCGTTCGCCGTTGCCGAACAGGCAGCCTTCGATGCGGTCGGCGCCGGCCATCAGGGCGAGCTCGCCGGTCGCGGTGCCGGTGCCGCGGTCGTTGTGCGGATGCACCGACAGCACGATCGCATCGCGCCGCTCGAGGTGGCGGTGCATCCACTCGATCATGTCGGCGAACACGTTCGGCGTGCAGCGCTCGATGGTGGTCGGCAGGTTGACGATGCACGGGCGCTGCGGCGTGGGCTGCCACACGGCGGTCACCGCGTCGACGACGCGCTTGGCGAACGGCAGCTCGGTGTCGGAGAAGGTCTCGGGCGAGTACTCGAAGTGCCAGTCGGTGCCGGGCTGCGCCGCGGCGCACTCGTTGAAGATGCGCGCATGGCTGGACGCCAGCTCGACGACGCCGTCTTCGTCGAGGCCGAGCACCACGCGGCGCATGCCCGGGGCCGTCGCGTTGTAGAGGTGCACGATGGCGCGGCGCGCGCCCTGCAGCGATTCGAAGGTGCGGCGGATCAGCGGCTCGCGGGCCGGCGTCAGCACCTGGATCGTCACGTCGTCCGGGATGCAGTCCTGCTCGATCAGCAACCTCACGAAATCGAAATCCGTCTGCGAGGCCGACGGAAACCCGACCTCGATCTCCTTGAAGCCGATGCGCAGCAGCATCTCGAACATGCGCAGCTTGCGCTGCGCGTCCATCGGCTCGATCAGCGCCTGGTTGCCGTCGCGCAGGTCGGTGCTGAGCCAGATCGGTGCGTGCGTCAGCACGGCATCCGGCCAGCGGCGGTCGGGCAAGGCGACGGGTTTGAATGCGCGGTACTTGGTGTGCGGCTGCTTCAGCATGGCGATCCCTCGAGAGTCGTGTGGGGCAACCTGCACTCCAAAAAGCAAAACGGCCCGCTGCAGGTTGCAATCGGGCCGTTGAGACGAAAACGATGGACGTGAACGATCAGCGCACCCGGGGTACTCCTAGGAATAGCGCTAGCGTGATCGTGGTGCGAAACGTCATGGGGTGCGAATGTAGCATGCCTTGCCGCGGGGTCAACGGTGCAGGCCTTCTTCGTCCGGCTCGTCCATCGACGTGGCGATCACGCTGACCGGCTTGCCCTTCATCCGCTTCCAGACGTAGACGCCGTAGCCCGAGAGGCCGTAGATGACGAACAGGCCGAAGAACACCAGCGGCGGGTGCCAGGTGAACAGCGAGATGCCGAGCGCGATCGCGACGATCACGACGAACGGCACCGAGCGCTTGAAGCTCACGTCCTTGAAGCTGTAGAACGGCACGTTGGTCACCATCGTCAGCCCGGCATACAGCGTGAAGCCGAACGCCGTCCAGATGAGCCAGGCGCCCTCCTCGTCGACCATGAAGCCCTGGTCGTTCATCAGCCAGATGAAGCCCATCACCAGCGCCGCAGCGGCCGGGCTGGGCAGCCCCTGGAAGAAGCGCTTGTCGACGACCTTCAGGTTGGTGTTGAAGCGCGCCAGGCGCAGCGCGGCGCACGAGCAGTAGACGAAGGCCGCGAGCCAGCCCGGCTTGCCCAGGTCCTTCAGCGCCCATTCGTAGACGATCAGCGCCGGCGCCGCACCGAACGACACCATGTCCGACAGGCTGTCCATCTGCTCGCCGAACGCGCTCTGCGTGTTCGTCATGCGCGCCACGCGGCCGTCGAGGCTGTCGAGCACCATCGCGCAGAAGATGCCGATGGCCGATTGCTCGAACTGGCCGTTCATCGCCATCACGATGGCATAGAAGCCGCCGAACAGCGCCGCCAGCGTGAACAGGTTCGGCAGGATGTAGATGCCCTTGCGG
>NZ_JBFUCB010000767.1:0-2554 GCF_056405435.1 Rhizobacter sp. P1_G5
CAGCAACACGACGCACTACTCGATCGTCGACAAGGAGGGCAATGCGGTGGCCGTGACCTACACGCTGAACGACTGGTTCGGCGCCAAGGTCACCGCGGCGAAGACCGGCGTGATCCTGAACGACGAGATGGACGACTTCACCGCGAAGATCGGCGTGCCGAACATGTACGGCCTGGTGCAGGGCGAGGCGAACGCGATCGCCCCGGGCAAGCGGCCGCTGAGCTCGATGAGCCCGACCATCATGTCGCGCGACGGCAAGCCGGTGATGGTGACCGGCACGCCCGGCGGCAGCCGCATCATCACGGTGGTGGTGCACACGATCCTGAACGTCGTCGACTACGGGATGAACGTGCAGGAAGCGGTCGATGCGCCGCGCTTCCACCAGCAGTGGCTGCCGGAGGCGACCAACGTCGAGGTCAATGCGCTGAGCCCCGACACGCGCAAGATCCTGACCGACATGGGGCACAAGCTCGGCAACCCGCAGCCGGCCAACCATGTGGCGGCAATCCTGGTGGGGGCGCCGTCGCTGGGTGGCAAGCCGATCGGCAAGAACCGGTTCTATGGTGCCAACGATCCCCGTCGCAACACGGGCCTGGCGCAAGGGTTCTAGTTATCCAAAGCGGGTTTCCACGTCGTCGAGCACCGCATCGACGACGCCGAGCAACTGGCTCACGCTGACCGGCTTGGTCAGGTACTGCCGGGCGCCGGCCGCCATCGCGGTCTCGATCTGGCTGCCCAGCGCATCGGCCGACACCACCACCACCGGGATGCCCGCGGTGCCCGGGTCGGCCTTCAGGTGGCGCAGCAGCTCCATGCCGTCGATGTCGGGCAGGTGCATGTCGAGCAGGATCAGGTCGGGCCGGCGCGCGCGGATCGCCGCCAGGCCGTCCAGCCCGGTCACCGAGACGTCGAACTGCACCTGCGGCCGGCGCGCCAGGATGCCGCGCATCACCTCGACGTTGGTCTCGTTGTCCTCGACGTAGTGGACGATGCGCTGGTGGTAGCTGCCGGTCTCGGGCGCGATCTCGTCCAGCCCGACCGGCGCGCTCTCGGCGGGGCTGGCACGCGGCAGCGTCAGGATGAACGACGAGCCCTCGCCCGCGGTGCTGCGCGCGCGCACCGAGCCGCCCATCAGCTCGGCCAGCCGCTGGCTGATCACGAGGCCGATGCCGGTGCCCTCCAGCGACGAGCGCTCGCGCCCGAGCCGGTTGAACGGCTGGAACAGCTGCGACAGCTGCTGCGGCGTCATGCCCAGGCCGGTGTCGGTGATCGTGATCTCGACGCAATCGCGATGGCCTCCACCGCCTCCACCACCCCCGCCGCCGCCGCCGCGTCGCGACGCGACATGGATGCGCCCGCCCTCGGTGTTGTACTTCACCGCGTTGCTCAGCAGGTTGATCAGGATCTGCTTCACGCGCGTGGCGTCGCCGGTGACGCGCGCGGCGCTGTCGGCCAGCTCCTGCGTGATCGTGATGCCGCGGCGACGCGCGTCCTGCTCGACCAGCGACAGCGCCGCGGCCACCGCCTCGTGCAGGTCGAGCGCATCGGACTGCAGGTTCAGCGTGCCCGATTCGATGCGCGACAGGTCGAGCACGTCGTTGATCATGTCCAGCAGGTGCCAGCCGGCGCTCTGGATCTGCGTGACCCAGGGCCGCTGCGCGATCGGCAGCGGGTGGTTCTGGTCCAGCTCGAGCAGCTGTGCGAAGCCGAGCATCGCGTTCAGCGGCGTGCGCAGTTCATGGCTCATGCGCGACAGGAAATCGCTCTTCGCGCGGTTCGCCGCCTCGGCCAGCTCGCGCGCCCGCTCGGCCTCGGCCAGCCGCAGGTGCTCGGTGATGTCCTCGACCACGCCGACGATGCGCCGCGGCTGGCCCTGCACGTCGCGCAGCAGCGTGACGATGGTCTGCACCCACACCTGGCGCCCGTCGCGCGTGACGTAGCGGCCCTGGCGCCGGTACATCGGGATCTCGCCGCGCAGCAGCTGGCTCGTCATCTCGAGGTCCTGCGCGCGGTCGTCGGGGTGCGTGAGCGCGGCGACGTTCATGTCGACCAGCGCCTCGGCGCCGTAGCCGGTCAGGTCGCAGTACTGCGGATTCACCTGCTTCACGTTGCCGTGCAGGTCGGTGTAGACGACGCCGATCGGCACGTGGTTCAGGATGTTGCGGAAGCGCTGCTCGCTCTCGCGCAGGTCGGACTCGGTGCGCTGGCGTTCGGCGATCTCGCGCTGCAGCGCCGCGGTGCGGTCGTTGACGGCGGCCTCGATGCGGCGCGTGCGGCCGGTCACCGTCAGCATCAGTGCGCCCAGCATCGAGGTCGCGAGCAGCCCCACCAGCGAGAACAGCAGCGCGTTGCGCTCGTGCACGTGCGGCACCGCGGAGCGGGTCGAGGTGACGCGCAGATCCCATTGCCGCCCGGCGAACGCGAACGAGCGCACGTGCGACAGGTCGGCCGACAGCGTCTCGCAGCCGGTGCTGCCGGCCAGGCGCCGCCGCTCGGCGATCGGATCGGTGTCGACGATGCAGACGTCGAGGTAGTGTGGCAGCGAGCTCTGGAA
>NZ_JBFUCB010000768.1:0-2547 GCF_056405435.1 Rhizobacter sp. P1_G5
CGCGTTGCCCGCGTTGCCCGGCGAGCGTGCGTTCGGCATTGCGTTCGATGTCGCGCACCAGGCCGCAGCCGTCGGCGTTGTCGGCCAGCCAGCCGTCACGCGCGTCGAAGCGCAGGATGTTGGCCGCCCCGGCCAGCGCCGCGCGGTCGGTGCGCCGTGCCGCCAGGTCGAAGGCCTCGAACTTGAACGGCACGGTGACGTTGCAGCCGCGCCCGCCCTCGTCGGCGAAGCGGCGCACGGTGTCGGCGAAGCCGTCCAGCGGGCACAGCAGCCGGTCGTAGTGCAGCGCCTGGCCGGTCTGTTCGGCGAAGCGCGCGTGGATGAACGGCGACTGGCTGTGCTGCACCGGATTGCCGGCGACGACGTAGCGATCCATGGCGTGTCTCGTGAGGCTCAGCGCGTCGCGGGGGCGCTCAGCGTGGTCTCGAGCCCTTCTTCGCGGGTGAAGCGGAAGCGCGAGGTGATCACCAGCTGGTCGGCGCGCTTGCGCATCTCGGTGCTGAACTGGCCGAACGGCGCGGCCGCGCGCACGATGGCCTGGGCGCGCTTGTCGAGCAGCGGCGACTTCGACGGCCGCACGATCTCGGTCTCCATCACGCGGCCGGCGGCATCGATCGTGATCACCATCATCAGCTCGCCGTAGATCTTCTTGCCCTGCGACTCGGGGAAGTTGCGGGTGCCGCGGTCCTCGATCTTGCGGCGCAGCGAGTCGTAGTAGATCGCGTACAGCTCCTCTCGGGTGGCCGGGCTGATGTAGCGCTTCTTCGGCCGCGAGTTCTCTTCATTGATGCGCTTCTCGATCTCGGCCAGCAGCTGCATCAGCTGGCGGCGGCGTTCCTCCTGCGCACGCGCCTGCGGATCGCCGCGGTCGCGCTTCGGGTCGGGGGCCGGCAGGTAGGCCAGCTCGCGGCGCACCTGCGCGAGCAGCTGCTGCTGGGTCTCCTGCAGCTGCTCGATCTGCTTGTGGGCCTCGTCGGCCGAGTCGCCGAGCTCGATCAGCGCCGACGACGGCAGCGGCGAGGTGGCGCGGCCGCGCTCGGCCTCGCCGCCGCCGGCCAGGTTGCGCTGCGCGATCGCCTGCGGCTTGACCGGTGCCTCGGCCGAACTGCCGTTGACGAGGATCACCTCCAGCGGCGTGTCCTGGAACACGCGGTTGAAGCCCTCCGGGTCGACGAAGCGCACCACCAGCAACAGGGCATGCACGCCGATCGACACCGCGAGCGCGATCTGCAGGGTGGAGAACTTCTTCAGCATCGGTCTCTCAGGCGGCAGGGGTGGCGGCGGTTGCCGCATCGGGGGCGGGGGCTTCTTCGTCGCCTGCATCGCCAGCCACGTCGATCGCGAGCGTCAGCGGACCGGCGGCCACGTCCTCGCTGTCGCTRTCGTTTTCAACTTCGGCATCCTCGATGACCGCGTCATCGGCCGAGGTGTCCGGATCGTCGATGCGCGACAGCACGCTCGCATGCACGTCCAGCGTCAGCAGGTCGGTGCCGGTGATGCGCACCTTCACGCGCGCGCCGCGCGGCAGCCGGTCGGCGCCGACCGCGCGGAACACCAGCGGCAGCGTGTCGGCGCGCACCAGGCCTTCCTTCATGACCGCGGCGTCGAGTTCGGCGATGCCGTTCTGCTCCAGGTACTTCAGCGTCCAGTAGCGCTCGATGACCGACTGGAAGCCGTTGTAGGCGCTGTAGGCCGCATCGAAGCTGGAGATCACCGAGAACAGCGCGGCATCCTTCGGCTTGAACGGTGCGGCCAGCGCCGCGGTGCGGCCGTGGCGCGCGCAGGCGACGATCTGCCACTGGTTCAGCAGGTCGACATAGCGGCGCAGCGGCGACGTGGCCCAGGTGTACTGCGCGACGCCCATGCCGGCGTGCGGCGCGGCCTTGGTGCCCATGCGCACCTTGACGCCCGGCGCCATGCTGGCCTGGCTGCGGTAGATGCCCGGCACGCCGAGTTCGTTGAGCCAACCGCCCCAGGTGCTGTTGGCGAGGATCATCGCCTCGGCGACGATCAGGTCGAGCGGCGAGCCGCGCTGGCGGGTGCCGATGCTGACGCGCTCGTGGCCCTGCGGCTCGGCGCCGTCGTTGCCGTCGAGCTTGAAGTTGTAGTCGGCGCGGTTGAACAGCTCCGGCTTGCCGCGCACCTGCTCGCGGCCGGCCTTCAGGTGGCGGGCCAGGCGGAAGCAAAACGCCAGCTCCGGCGCGAATTCGTAAGCCGCCGGCGCCTCGCCGAGCAGCGTGGCCTCGGTGATCACCGCGTCGAGCTGGTCGTGGCGCAGGTTGGCGGCGATCGGCACCCGCTCGAGCTTCGTCTCGCTGCCGGTCACCTTCAGCGTCGCCTCGTCGAAGCTGACGTACAGCGACACGGCGGGGCAGTCGCGCCCGGCCTGCAGCGTGTAGGCCTGCACCACGTCGTCGGGCAGCATCGTCAGCTTGTAGCCCGGCATGTAGACGGTCGACAGCCGGTCGCGCGCGACCTTGTCGACCGGGCTGTCGGGTGCGATCGCGAGGCTGGGCGCCGCGATGTGCACGCCGAACACCACGGTGC
>NZ_JBFUCB010000769.1:0-2540 GCF_056405435.1 Rhizobacter sp. P1_G5
TCCTTGCGGAGAACCTCCACGATCGCCTGCGCGAGCGGGCCGGCCGACGCCGGGTTCTGCCCGGTCATCAGCCGCCCGTCGACGACGACCCGGGGCTGCCAGACCGCGGTCGACTCGTACTTCGCGCCTTCCTCGACCAGGGCGCTTTCCAGCGCGAACGGCACGTCGTCGCTGGCATAGCCGTCTTCCTCGGCATTCGAGAACGACGTGAGCCGCCGCCCGCGCACCAGCGGCGTGCCGTCTTCCAGCCTCACCCCGAGGAACGCGCACGGGCCGTGGCAGACGGCGGCCACCACGAGGCCGGCGTTCCAGGCGCGGGCGACGGCGCGCTTCACGTCGGGATCCGTCGCGATGTCGGCCATCGGGCCCAGCCCGCCGGGGATGAAGACGGCGTCGTAGTCCAGCACGTCGACCTGGGACAGCCGGCGGCTGCGCGCCATCCGCCGGATCGAGCGGCTTGCGCGAAAGGCGCGATGCGCGGCGTCCTTCTCGTCGAAGGCATCCTCGTGCGGCTGGCCGCCCCGCGGCGACACGTACTCCACCGCGACGCCGGACTGGTCGAAGACCTCGAACGGGTGGGCCACTTCCGAAAAGAAGAAGCCGGTGGCGCGGTGGTGGGGGCCGATCACGGCCGTGTTGGTCATGATGAACAGGACGTGCGGGACGCTCATGGGGATCTCCTTGAATTTCAGTGCGGCATGCCCTCGAACTGCGGCAGTTCGAGCGGGAGGGCCCACGCCAGGCGGCGCTTCGTGAACATCTCGACCATCGGTTCGATCCCTGCCGGCTGGTCGAGGCTGCCGAGCGTGACGAAGACCGTTCCGGGGAAGCTCTCCAGGTGGGTGGAAAACACCCGCGCACCGCAGTCAGGGCAGAAGTTCCGATCCAGCCCCTTGCCCGACTCGGCGATGTAGTGAAACGCCTTGGGTCGGCCGCTGATCAACCTGAAGTCGCTCTCGGGCACGCCGAAGAAGGTGGCGGCCTCGCCCCCGGTGGCGCGCTTGCAGTCCAGGCAGTGGCACACGGCAACGAAGCCGGGATCGATGTCGAACTCGAACTTGACACTGCCGCAGGCACATTGCCCCGTGTGCTTCTTCGCCATGACACGCCCCTTCGCTCGGATGCCGACGAGTGTAGGAAGGCGGGCCGCGGCAGGTGGTTAATTCGGGTCAAACGATGGCCGTGGAACATTGACCGCGCTTTACCACCGTCATCGCCCGGAAAACCTCAGTCGATCAATTGACCGTCATCCGCGTGGAACGGAAACGGCCCCTCGAACCGGCCGATCGGCATGGCATGGCTGACGACGTCCCCCTCCTCGGACCACGCGTGCACCAGAAAGCCGGGCGGCTCCATCGCGAACGCCGAGGGTGCGTCTTCGGCGAGATCCAGGCACACTTGGTGCGCCGTCGACGGCGCCGTCATCGCGATCGTGTTCGCCCACGGCGCCTGGATCAGGCGATGCAGGTGCCCGCAGATCACGCGGCGCACCTGCGGATGGCGGGCGACGACAGCCGCCAGCGCACCGCCTGGATCGCGCAGCCCGATCTCGTCCATGTGCCCGATCATCGTGCGGAACGGCGGGTGGTGCATCGCGATGAGGGTGGGCGTCACCGTGTCCTGCGCCAGCAGCTGCGCCAGTTGCTCGAGGCGCGCCGCGCAGACCTCGCCGTGAGAGGCACCCGGCACGACGGTGTCGACCGTGACCAGCCGCAGCCCGCCGAGGTCGACCGCGTACTGCACGAACGGCGTGCCGTTGCGCAGCCAGGCGTGCCCGGGGAATGCCCCGCGCAGCGCCTCGCGTTCATCGTGGTTGCCGGGCAGCAGGTAGATGGGGCACTCGATCGGCTGCAGCAGCTCACGCAGGTGCTGGTACTCGTCGGGCCGGCCGAAGTCGGTCAGGTCGCCGGTCAGCACCACCGCCTGCGGCGCCTGCTTCAGCCGGCCCACCGCCTGCACGGCCTCGCGCAGGAAACGGGCCGTGTCGACGCGGCCGTAGGCCTGGGTGCCGGGCAGCTTGATGTGCGGATCACTGAGTTGGACGAGCGTTCGGATCATGGGGGCTTCACGGTGGGGTTATTTCACGATGAGGTGGCGGGCATCAGGTGCGCCGGATTCACGTCCAGGCCCACGGYGTCCCCGGCCACGAACGGCGATTCCTTGCCGGCCTCGCAGAGGATCTCACCCTGGTCGGGCGTGTGCAATTGCAGCTGCACCCGCTCGCCGAGGAAGACGCGGCGCGCGACCTGCGCCGCGCCGCCGGGGTGCAAGGCGATGTCTTCCGGCCGCAGCAGCAGCTCGGCCGCAGCGGCGCAGCCGGGCGGGCAGGGCAGCACCTGGCCGGCGAGGCGCACGATGCCGTCCGACACGTCCTGCGCACTGCGGCGCAGGCGGTTGACGCGCCCGAGGAACTCGGCGACGAAGGGGTGGGCGGGCCGCCGGTRCAGCGACTCGGCATCGCCCACCTGCACGATGCGCCCGGCGTGCATCACGGCCAGCCGGTCGGCCAGCGCCATCGCTTCATGCTGGTCGTGCGTCAC
>NZ_JBFUCB010000770.1:0-2534 GCF_056405435.1 Rhizobacter sp. P1_G5
GTGCGCTGGAGGACTGTCTTGGAACTGATCTTGGTTGCGTCGCGGCGTGCCCGCGGCTTGGTGGTGTCGTGCCTGGGTGCGCTGGCGTTGGCTGGCCTGTCGCCGGGTGCATCGGCTCAGCTGGTGGTCGGCAATGGCGGCCAGCCGGGCTATCAGCATTCGATCGCCGTGCCGCCGGGCGTGGCCGGCATGACGCCGAGCATCAGCCTGGCCTATGGCGGCGAAGGCAGCGGGCCGCTCGGGCACGGGTGGTCTCTGCAAGGCATCTCGGCCATCGCGCGCTGCGCCGACAACCTGTCCACCGACGGGCGTGTGCGAGGCGTCGACAACAGCGCGGCCGACAAGCTGTGCCTGGATGGCCAGCGCCTGATCCAGACCGATGCGGCGGGCGTTCCGCTGCCGTTCCCGCAGACCAACGACAGCGCCGGCGGCAGCGGCCTGCTGCGCGAGTACCGCACCGAGAAGGACACGTATGCGCGCATTCGCGCCTACGGCACAGGGGCTGGTTCACCGACGTACTTCAAGGTGTGGACCAAGGACGGCCGCATCCACGAATACGGCACCGACCCCGACGCCAACGCGACGGCCGATGCCGCCGTGACCGCGCAGGCCAGCGGCGTCATCACCACCTGGCTGATCAGTCGCAGCAGCGACCTGAAGGGCAACTACATCGACTTCCAGTACCAGCAACGCGGCGTTGCCTGGGGCAGCGCGACCCAGGGCAGCGTCATCCCGGGCCACGACTGGAGCTTGCGCGAGATCCGCTACACCGGCAGCGCCACCCAGGCGCCGGCCCACAAGATCGTCTTCAGCTACGTCGACCTGCCGGCGACTGCTCCCGCGGGCAAGTCGCACGACCGCCGCGAGGCCTGGGTGGCCGGCAGCAAGCAGCTCAACCTCCAGCAGCTCGTGCAGGTGCAGACCTTCTCGAATGTCGATGTCTCGCCGCTCAAGATCAAGACGGTGCGGCTTGCCTACGACAACGGCCCGGTGACCAACCGCAGCCGGCTCGTGCGCATCACCGAATGCCTGGGCGTGGCCGAGTCGCCGTGCCTGCCGCCGACCACCTTCGACTACGCGCCCGGCGGCGGCGAGGCCTACCAGCGCAACGCGGCATTCGCCGCCAGCGCGATGGCGACGCTGACGATGCAGAGCACGGTGATCGGGCTGGGCGCGAAGCGCTATTCGAACGCCGGCGTCATCACCGCCGACTTCGACGGCGACGGCAAGACCGACATCATCCGCTGGTCGGACAACCCGGCGCTGAACCAGCTCTACCTCAGCAACGGCGACGGCACGTTCCGGCAGGCCGGCAACTTCAACCTGATCGGCGCGGACCAGTGGCTCTTCCACAGCAACGGCTGCTTCAGCACGCGGGTGGCCGATTTCAATGGCGACGGGCTGCCGGACCTGCTGCGGTTCCGCGACCGCTACGAGACCACGTCGGTGAACACCACCACGGCGTGCGCGGGCAGCGGCAGCGAGCTGTACCTCAACAACGGCGACGGCACGTTCCAGCGCAAGGCCATCACCGGCGTGACGCTGCTGGAGCATGCCAGCCAGGACAGCTACATCACGAGCCATGGCGAGATCCAGGACGGCTTCGGCTGGACCTCCGGCTACACCTTCTACCTGCTGGACATCGACAACGACGGCCTGATGGATATCGTCACGGCCTACTTGCCGAACCAGGGCGTGACGCTTGCACCCTCCAACGACCCGTGCGTGGCCGAGGTGTGCACGCAGGTGTTCAAGGGCGACGGGCAGGGCGGCTTCGTCGAGCAGCCCACCAACGTGACCCACCAGAACCTCTACGCGCGACCGCAGGGGCCGTATGCGCTGGGGCAGCCTTCCAACGTGATCGACCTGGACAGCGACGGCAACCTCGACCTCGCACGCGCCGGGCTGCTGGGCACGGGGGCGAATCTGCAGCCGCCGGCGACCGCCTGGCGCTCGCTCGGTGACTTCTCGTTCGTGCCGATGACCGGGAGCGGTCTCGGCAGCGGTGTCGGCAGCGGCTGCCAATCACCGCTGGACTTCAACGGCGATGGCCGCGTGGACTGTCTGGCCAGCGTCTCCGACGGCGGTGGCCACCTGCTGCGAGAGAGCAACTACAACCTGGGTTCCGAATCGCTGGTCACGACCTCGTCGCAGCTCGGCTACACCACGCACACGGCCGACATCGTCTTCGCGGACGTCAACCGCGATGGCCGCGACGACATCATCCGCTGGGCCGACGATCCCACGCAGAACAAGATCTACCTGAGCAACGGCGACGGCACCTACCGCCAGTCGACCGGCTTCAACCTCAAGACGGCCAACGACCTGCTGCAGCGCAGCGACAGCGCGRCCGCCTTCGTCACCGGGAACTTCACCGGCCGGGGCGACGTGGAGATCCTGCGGATGCTGGGATCGCCGACGCCGGGCGACGGCACCAGCAACCAGCTGTACGTCCGCCAGGGTTCCACGCTGCCGCCGGACCTGCTGGTGGGTGTGACCTCGCCCCGCAACCTGCGAACCACGCTGACCTGGGT
>NZ_JBFUCB010000771.1:0-2516 GCF_056405435.1 Rhizobacter sp. P1_G5
GGGCGTCGGCGTCCGGCTGGGCATCAAGACGACCGGTTGTTCGGGCCTGGCCTACAAGCTGGAGTACGCCGATGACGTGGCGCCCGAAGACGCGGTGTTCGAAGACCGCGGCGTGAAGGTGCTGGTCGATCCGAAGAGCCTGCCCTACATCGACGGCACGCAGCTCGACTTCGTGCGCGAAGGCCTGAACGAGGGTTTCAAGTTCCGCAACCCGCGCGAGAAGGATCGCTGCGGTTGCGGTGAGTCGTTCCGCGTCTAGCGCCCCGGCGCTTGCGAACCAGGCGCGGCCGCAAGCCGCGCCTTTTTGTTGCCTGAAATCCAGCCATGAAGCTCGATAGCGACGATTTCGAACTGTTCGGCCTGCCGCGCCGCTTCGCGCTCGATCGCGACGAGCTCGATGCGCGCTGGCGCGCGCTGCAGGCCGAAGTGCATCCCGACCGCTTCGCAGCCGAGGGCGGTGCGGCCCAGCGCGTCGCGATGCAATGGGCGGTGCGCGTGAACGAGGCCTACCAGCGGCTGAAGCATCCGCTGAAGCGCGCTGCCTACCTGTGCGAGCTCGGTGGCGTCTCGATCGACGCCGAGAACAACACCGCGATGCCGGCCGGTTTCCTGATGCAGCAGATGGAGTGGCGCGAGTCACTCGACGACGCCGCCGGCCTGCCGGCCGTCGAGGCGCTGGCCGACGAGGTCGCCGCGCACCGCCGCCAGGCCCTCGCCGCACTGGCCGCGACGCTCGACGAACGCCATGACACCGCMGCGGCCGCGCAGCAGGTCAGAGCCCTCATGTTCGTAGAGCGCTTTGCCGACGACGTCGATCAACGCCTCGAAGCGCTGGGACAATAGACACCATGGCCCTGCTGCAAATTTCCGAACCGGGGGGCACCCCCGATCCCCATCAGCGCCGCATCGCGGTCGGCATCGACCTCGGCACC
The DNA here is from genome assembly GCF_056405435.1 of Rhizobacter sp. P1_G5. NCBI lineage: Bacteria > Pseudomonadati > Pseudomonadota > Betaproteobacteria > Burkholderiales > Sphaerotilaceae > Rhizobacter > Rhizobacter sp. P1_G5. The sequence continues at coordinate 933 of NZ_JBFUCB010000771.1, forward strand.
ACGCATTCGCTGGTCGCTGCGGTGCGCAACGGCGTGTCCGAATGCCTGCCGGACGAAGCCGGCCACGTGATCCTGCCGTCGGCTGTGCGCTACCTGCCCGAAGGGCGGCGCGAGATCGGCCATGGCGCACTGGCGCAGGCCGCGATCGATCCGGCCAATACCGTCGTCTCGGTCAAGCGTTTCATGGGCCGTGGGCTGCGCGACATCGCGCACGTCGAGAAGCTGCCATACGATTTTGTCGATGCGCCGGGCATGGTGCAGCTGCGCACGATCGACGGCGTGAAGTCGCCGGTGGAGGTGTCGGMCGAGATCCTCGCGACGCTGCGTTATCGCGCCGAGGACACCTTCGCCGACGACCTGTTCGGCGCGGTGATCACGGTGCCGGCCTACTTCGACGATGCGCAGCGGCAGGCCACGAAGGATGCCGCGCAACTCGCCGGCCTGAACGTGCTGCGCCTGATCAACGAGCCGACCGCCGCGGCGATCGCCTACGGGCTGGAGAACGGTTCCGAGGGCTTGTACGCCGTCTACGACCTGGGCGGCGGCACCTTCGACATTTCACTGCTGAAGCTGACGAAGGGCGTGTTCGAGGTCGTCGCGACCGGCGGCGATTCGGCACTCGGTGGCGACGATTTCGATCGCACGCTCGCCGACTGGGCGCTGGACCAAGCCGGCCTGCGCGCCGACACGCCGCAGGACAAGCGTGCGGTGCTGGTGGCCGCGCGTGCCGCGAAGGAGAAGCTCTCGTCCTCCGACCACGCCACGCTCGCCAGTCCGCTGTCGTCCGGCGAGCTGTCGGTACGCGTGACGCGTGCGCAGTTCGAGACGCTCGGCGCCGCTCTGCTGGCGCGCACGCTGGCGGCTGTTCGCAAGGTGCTGCGCGATGCGCAGGCCGCGAAGGAAGAAGTGCAGGGCGTCGTGATGGTGGGCGGTTCCACCCGCATGCCGATGGTGCAGGCGGCGGTCGCCGGCTTCTTCGGCAAGGCACCGCTGACCAACCTGAATCCGGACGAGGTCGTCGCGCTCGGCGCGGCGATCCAGGCCAACGCGCTGGCGGGCAATGCCGGTGCCGACGAGTTGCTGCTGCTCGACGTGATCCCGCTGTCGCTSGGTMTCGAGACGATGGGCGGGCTGGTCGAGCGCATCATCCCGCGCAACAGCACGATCCCGACCGCGCGTGCGCAGGAGTTCACGACCTTCAAGGACGGGCAGACCGCGATGGCGCTGCACGTGGTGCAGGGCGAGCGCGAACTCGTCAGCGATTGCCGCTCGCTCGCGCGCTTCGAGCTGCGCGGCATGCCGCCGATGGTGGCGGGCGCGGCGCGCATCCGCGTGAGCTTCCAGGTCGATGCCGATGGGCTGCTGAGCGTCAGCGCGCGCGAGGAGGTGTCGGGCGTCGAGGCCGCGATCACCGTGAAGCCGAGCTACGGCCTGTCCGACGACGAGGTCGCGCGCATGCTGACCGAGAGCTTCAGCACGGCCGAGGCCGACATGCGCGTGCGCAGCCTGCGCGAATCGCGCGTCGAGGCCGAGCGCATGCTGCTCGCGACGCGTTCCGCGCTCGAGGCCGACGGTGACCTGCTG
>NZ_JBFUCB010000772.1:0-2516 GCF_056405435.1 Rhizobacter sp. P1_G5
GTCGAGGCCGGCCTCGCGCAGCATCGAGAAGAAGCGCTGCGGATGCGCGAGCCCGGCGGCGGCGAGCAGGCGGCGGCCGCGCAGGTCGGTGGCAGCGGCGGACGTGCCCTCCAGCCAGGCCTGCAACGGCGTGAAGCGGCGCAGGCCGCGCTGCACGACATGACCCGGCAGCGCCGTCGACGCGATCGGCGCGTTGTACAGCAGCACGCTGCGCGCGGGCAGCGCAGGAGGCATCGGCTCGCGCAATGGCCCGGCCGGCAGCAGCCAGCCGTTGCCGGCCCCGCGCTCGTCGAACACGATGACCTGCGCATCGCGCGCGAGCTGCCGGTGCTGCAGGCCGTCATCGCAGACGATCACGTCGACCGCGGGATGGGCTGCCAGCAGCGCGCGGCCGGCCTGCACGCGGCGGCGGCCGACGGCGACCGGCGCGCCGCTGCGGCGCTGCATCAGCAGCGGTTCGTCGCCGCAGGCGCTGGCCGGCGTGTCGGGCGTCACCAGCACGACCGTGTCACCGGCGCTGCCGCCGTAGCCGCGCGACACGATGCCCGGCGTCCAGCCGTGCTGCCGCAGCAGCTCGACCACCGCCAGGCAGGTGGGTGTCTTGCCGGCGCCGCCGGCGATCAGGTTGCCGACGACGATCACCGGCACCGGCAGGCGCTCGATGCGCAGCCAGCCGGCCCGGAACGCGAAGCCGCGCAGCGCGACGATGGCCGCGTACAGCCCGGCCAGCGGGCGAAGGGCCCACGCGAGCGCGCCACGCGCCAGCCAGGCGCGCTGCAATCGAAGGGAGAGCGACACGGGACCGGCGCGCAGCCGCTCAGCGGCCGTCGCCGCCCTGCGAGCTCTGGGCCGCGAAGGTCAGCCGCGCGAGCCCCGCGCGGCGTGCGGCGTCCATCACCGTGATGACGGACTGGTGCGACGACGCCGCATCGGCCGAGACGATGATGATCGCGTCCTTCGCGCCGGCGGACGCCGACAGCAGCTCGGCCGTCAGCATCTCGACGCTGCGGCCGTCGAGCGTCTTGCGGTTGACCGCATAGCGGCCTTCCGCCGAGATCGCGACGATCACTTCCTTGTTGTTCTCGCGCGGCTTGTCGGCATCGGCCACGGGCAGGCTGATCTGCAGCTCGGTGAACTTCGAGTAGGTGGTCGACAGCATCAGGAAGATCAGGACGACCAGCAGCACGTCGATGAACGGGATCAGGTTGATCTCGGGTTCTTCGGGGTGGTGCTTGCGGAACTTCATCGCCATGGCCCGTCAGCCTGCCTTGCGCACCGCGGTGAAGCGCATCAGGTGCGGCACCATGCGCTCGGCGGCTTGCTCCATCTCGAGCGTGTACGCATCGATCAGGCCCCGGAAATAGCGGTAGGCGATCAGCGACGGGATCGCGATCATCAGGCCGAACGCGGTGTTGTACAGCGCGACCGAGATGCCGTGCGCCAGCAGTGCCGGGTTGCTGCCGCCGGTGGGCGCCTGCGAGCCGAAGATCTCGATCATGCCGATCACCGTGCCCATCAGGCCCAGCAGCGGCGCGGCCGACGCGATGGTGCCCAGCGTGTTCAGGAAGCGCTCCATCTTGTGCACCGCGCTGCGGCCGGCGGATTCGAACGCGCCGTGCAGGTTGTCGTGCGAGATCCGCGGGTCGGCGATGATCGCGCGCAGGCCGGTGGCGAGCACCTGGCCGAGCAGCGAGTTGTCGGCGAGCTTGTTGACGACGTCGGCGGCCGGCAGGTGGGCGCGGGTGACCGAGATCACTTCATCGAGCAGCCGGGGCGGCGCGATGCGCGCGACCCGCAGGCTGGACAGGCGCTCGATGATCAGCGCGAGCGCAATGATGGAACACAGGAGCAAGGGCCAGATCGGCCAGCCAGCGGCTTGTATGATCGAAAACAATCCGGTCCTCTCAGCAATGATGGGGTGCGGCGATGCGCAGGAGTTGCGACCGACGGCGCGACCGACGGCCGGACCCTGCGGTCCCGTGCGGTCTCTTTTTGGACGCGCGATTATGACCCCAAGGCAGGCCCGCCACGCACAACGGCAAGGCAACCGCATGTTTGCCGGCCGCGGTCCGACACGGTGAGTTGATGTAGTGCCGGCCGACTACATCCCGAGTCCACCGCAACTGTGGATAACTTTGTGGGCAACCGTGGGTCGAACGCGCCAAAGCCGCGCCAAATCAGGCTCTGCCACAGATTGCTCAATCTTTAAGCATGAAAAAAACGTTGAAAATCAATGACTTGGGCGATTGTGAATGCGGCATGACAGCCGAATCGTGCCGCCAGCCCTTGATTGGCGGGCTTGTGGAGTTCTCGACCCGCATGAACGCTGGGTTTGCACATGTTTGAGCGCTCGGCGGGGCGGGGCGAGCGCCAGGTCTGGAGCGTCGCGGGGCTGGTCAACGCGGTGTCGGACGCGCTGGCCGCGCGCTTCAGCGCCTGTGTCGTGCAGGGCGAGCTGTCGGGCTTCTCGCGCGCGGCCAGCGGGCATTGCTACTTCAGCCTGAAGGATGCGGACG
>NZ_JBFUCB010000773.1:0-2509 GCF_056405435.1 Rhizobacter sp. P1_G5
AAGTGGATCACGCGGCACCTCGCTCGGCATCGCGGCACTTGCGGCAGAACTCGAGCAGCCAGCGGCTGTCGTTCGCGGCCGCCGGGCTGTCGGCGAAGAACTCGCGCCGCGACTGCTGGAAGAACGCGAGCAGCTCGGCGCGTAGCGCGGCATAGCGCGGCTGCGCGGCGACGAAGCGGTCGACGCCGTGCTCGAACACCACTTCGCCGGCCGTCCGGTTCAGCGCCTCGTGCACGCGATGGAACGCGGCCCGCCGCTCGGGCGCCGGCGCGTCGGCCGGCAGGTGGCTGAGCTGTCGCCACGCACTCGCGAACGGCCGCCGGCGCCGCGACCACCCCGGCAGGATGAGGTAGATCTGCGCGAGGTACGCGAGGCATAGCAGCAGCACCGCGCCGCAGGCCAGCAGTCGGCGCTGCGCCGGGCCGGTGTCGAGCAGCGGCGGCGGCAGGTCGGGGCGCAGTTCCCCCAGGCCCTGGCGCGGCGAGGCCTCGACGGGCACCAGCGGCGACACCGTCACCGGCCAGGCGTCGACGCGCAGCGCCTGGTCGCGCCCGTCGCCCTGGAAGCCGAGCGAGAACGGCGCGATCTCCAGCGTGCGGACCTCGGGCGGCGCGATGAACACCTGGTACCGCAGCTGCAGCACGAGGCGGGTGCCGCCGGCTTCGGACGTGCTGCGGCGCGACACCGCCTGCAGCTCGATCGCCTTGCCGCGCGCGCCCGGCCGCGGCAGCGTGGCCTCGTCGAGCACGAAGCCTGCGGGGATGTGGACGATGAGCTCGCGCTCGACCAGGTCGCCCACGTGGTAGCCGAAGGCGCGCGGCTCGACGGTGCTGGCGCGCAGCGTGCCGGCGGCCGGCGCGACGCCGCTGCACGCGATCAAGGCCAATGCGACCAGACTGTCACGCATGGAAGTGCCGCGTCACCGCGTCGGCATCGAAGGCACCCTCGATGAACAGCGGGTTCAGCCGCTGCGCGCGGAACGCCTGCAGCAGTGCCTCGCGCCGCTGCGCCTGGTGCCGCTGCCATTGCTCGCGCAGCGCGGGCCGCCACCACACCAGGCGCTGGCGGCCGCTCTCGGGGTCGAGCACCTGGGCCAGGCCGCGCGGGGCGGCGAGGCTGAACTCCTGCGGGTCCCACAGCAGCACCGGCACCAGGTCGTGGTGCGCCAGGCTGGCCAGCACGGCGCGGACCTCGTCGACCGGCCAATGGAAATCCGACAGCAGGAAGACCAGCGACCGGCGCTGCGGCAGGTGGCGATGGGCCTCGCGCAGGCCGTGCGCCGAGCGGCCGCCGGGCTGCAGGCTGCGCAGCGTGCGCGTCAGCTCGCCGGCGGCGGCGCGCGAGCGGCTGGGGGGCAGCAGCAGGTCGCTGCGCACCTGTTCGTCGCAGGCGACGAAACCGAAGCTGTCGCCGGTGCGCCAGGCCGACCACGCGAGGCTGTCGACGAAATCGGCCAGCACGCCGAGCCGGCGCTGCGCGCCTTCGAAACCCATCGAGGCCGACAGGTCGGCGACCACCGCGACCGGGATCGACTTGCGCTGGCTGTAGACGCGCACCGACCACTGGCCGAACGGGTCGCGCAGGCTCGCATGCAGGTCGAGCCGGCGCGGGTCGGGCGCGTCGAGCAGCGAGGCATGGCCGCGGAACTCGAAGCCGCTGTCGCCGCGGCGGCTGCGGTGGTGGCCCGGGAAATGGCCGAGCGCCGCGCTGCCGATGCGGTAGTGGATCTCGGGGGTGGGCTGCGACATGACTAAGGCGCCGCCACGCTCGCGAGGATGCCGCTCATCAGCGGCCCGGAGATATCCTGCCGCCGCATCTCGYACACCGGCTGGTAGCACAGCCGGTGCGCGATGGTCTCGACGAACACCGCCTGCACGTCCTCCGGCGTCACGAAATGGTGGCCGTCCAGCCAGGCCGCCACGCGCGCCGCGCGCAGCAGGTAGCTCATGCCGCGCGGGCTGGCGCCGGCCAGCATCAGCTGCGCGGTGTCCAGCCCGGAGACCTTCACGCCGTACTCCGCCGGCACCGCGGTGGCGCGCCACAGCCCGAGCGCATAGTCCTGCAGCGCCTGCGAGGCCTGCACGCTGCGCTGGATCGCCTCGGCCACCTCGTTCAGCGCCTGGTGGTTCAGCATCGCCGCCGGCAGCTCTTCCAGCAGCCGGTCGGTGTCGTGGTAGCGCGGGTTGAACATCAGCTCGCGGCGGTCGTCATCGGTGGCCGGCGCATCGATGGTCACCTCCATCATGAAGCGGTCGCGCGCGGCCGACGAGATCTCGAAGGTCTCCTCGCGCTCGACACGGTTGCGGTCGGCGAACACCACCAGGTGGGGGAAGCGGAACTCGCGGTTGAAGGCCGACACGCTGCGCTCGGCCATCACGCGCAGCAGCAGCGAATGCACCTGCGGGCGCGCGCGGTTGATCTCGTTGAAGAAGAAGATCGCCAGGTCTTCGCCATGCCGGATCAGCGGGCCCGGCTCGACCGCCGGCCGGCCCTCGGCGCTGATGTAGGT
>NZ_JBFUCB010000774.1:0-2507 GCF_056405435.1 Rhizobacter sp. P1_G5
GCCTCGATCCCTCGAATGATTGCACACACCAACGCAGTCTGCCGCGAGTAGGCTGCACATATTTTTCAGCAACTGGAGGTTGACACTTCTTTGGATAATCTCCTGCTTCACAAGATCCCCCCAAGTAATCGCATCTTGACCATAGTCCTCCCGCCGTCTACCGGACGTCCGCAATTGAGGATCGTTCGGATCAAGGGGCTTGCAATACTTGTCCCTCCCCACGGAGGAAGGCACGCCTGTAGCAACACTATCCGCGTCTTCATGCATCACAGTTTTGATCGACTTGCGCGTCAATTCAGCCGTCTTCGCCTTCGATTTCTCGCTCAACTTCTCCTGCATTCTGTAGGCGTTGACTTCGAGGGTCTCAGCACAAATTTTCTTACTAACCTCTTTATGTTGCAGAAGATTTATTTCGGGAATTTTATGGCTTTCGTATTTTTTTCCACTATTAATTTTATCTCTCGCCTGAGAGATCCATTTCTCTGACGCCTTGGTATTCTTCGCCTCCTTCTCAGATCGATGCAAGATCCTCTGAGGCCCCTTCATCAATTCAACCTCGCCTCCCCTCTCAGTTACAGTGGTGGCCTCAGACTTGATATCCCCTCCATCTATCCGATCAATCTGCGAATCCCCGTCACCAGAGTCAGCCACACAATAATCACTGTTCGACTCAGCCTCGGTCAAATTAATTTCATTCGAGAAATCCTCTCGAAAAAATATTTCCCCACGCCCAAAATCAGGCTCACTCTCGCTTTCTTTAACCTCCCTATCATCCAGATCACCCAATAGCTTATCGAGATCCTTGCTGCCACTTGCCGGATCGGCGACAAACATACCAAGGGTTCTCAATGCCGTTTCATATCCACCTAGATCACCCGATTTCATCGCTGAAACGGCGGCCTCCTGGAATGCATAAAACCCACCCCTCAACTCCGCCTGATCATTTCCATACCGTATTGCCCGCATCCGGCAAAAAAGGGAATGGTAGTTTTTAGAGATAATTTTTAATTCACAATCCTCGTGCACCCTGCCTTCCTCAAGCTCCTTAAGCGAACCGGCAACAAGGTTTCCCGCCAACGTCAACGCCTCGGCAAGCTCGTCGGTCTCCCGATCCTCGACGTTCTTAAGCTTAAACTCGAAGCCATTGCTCAACTGAACCTTGCATTTGAATGTAAAGTCGTCTTTTGCTGCTATGCGCTGATTCCCAAACTTCTCCTGGATCGACTCATATCCGCCATCCCGGTTCTTCACTTCTATTTTGCAAATAGAAGGTGCTTCAAGGCGAGTAGTTTTTCCGGTTATTTGCATGAAGTTGCTCCACAGCACAGTAAAACGATGCCCCATGCAGCAATCACACACAGATCACTCACAAGCAGGCGTTCCCCCTGTGTGACCGATCCGCTTTCCAAGTTCCACCCGGGGACAAACAGCTTCATCCCGTCCGGCCGGTTCGCACTCTCAGGTGCGTAGCTCGCGCCTCGGATCCCGCCTCAGCCGCCCCGCACGCCCAGCTTGAAACTGATCATCGCCCGCAGCTTGTTCGGCACCACCGGCTTCACCAGCAGGTGGAAGTTGTGCACCTGCGCATCCACCTCGTGGTTGGTCATCGTGCTGCCGCTCACCATGATGGCCGGCACGCCGGGCCCGAAGCGCTCTCGCAGCGCCTGGATCGCCTCCACGCCGGTGTGGCCGTGCTCCAGCCGGTAGTCGACGATCAGCAGGTCCGGCGGCTCATTCCCGGCCTCCTCGCTCTGCGCCCAGGCCCGGCTGGTGGCCACCGTCTCGAAGCTGCGCACGCTCGCGCCCCAGCCCTTCAGCAGCACCTCCAGCCCGTCGCGCACCGCCGGCTCGTCCTCGACGATCACGATACGGCGCCGGTCCAGCGTCAGCCCGATCGGCGCCTTGCCGCTCAGGGCCGGCGCCACCGCACGCGGTGCCTTGCCGGGCGGCAGCTCCAGCGAGAACACCGTGCCGTGCCCCGGCCGTGAACGCAGCGACAGCGGCGCCTCCATCAGCCCCGCCAGCCGCTTGACGATCGCCAGCCCCAGCCCCAGCCCCTTGCGCTGGTGCGGCGCCAGCGCGTCGCCCTGCGGCACCTGGTAGAACTCCTCGAAGATGCGCTCCTGCTCGCGCTCGCGGATGCCCACGCCGGTGTCCCACACCTGCAGCAGCAGCCGCGTGCCGCGCTTGCGGCAGCTCACCAGCACCGTGYCGTCCTGCGTGTAGCGGATCGCGTTCGACACCAGGTTGCGCAGGATGCGTTCCACCAGCACCGGGTCGGCGAACGCGTTGTGCGCCCCACCCCGGAACCGCAGCCCCAGCCCCTTCTCGAAGGCCGTCGGCTCGAAGTGCAGCTTGAGCCGCCCGAACAGCGCGCCGATGTTGAAATGCTCCGCCTGCGTCTCGACGCCGCCGGTGTCGATCTTCGTGATGTCGAGCAGCTCCGAGAACAGCCCCTCCAGCGCATCGACCGAGCCGTTGATGCTGTTGACGAGGTGGATCACCTC
>NZ_JBFUCB010000775.1:0-2490 GCF_056405435.1 Rhizobacter sp. P1_G5
GCTCGACTACGCGAAGCCCTGGAAGCTCGTGACCGCGCCGATCGACCTGGCCGCGCACGTGCGCACCGCGGCGCGCCGCCTGCCGGCGCTGAGCCTCGGCCCGGGGCTGGACCGCGAGCTGATCGTCGAGGCCGATGCGCGGCGCATCGACCAGGCACTGACCAACCTGGTCGAGAACGCGCGCACCGCGGCCGCGGATGCGCAGCACGACGGCGCCGGCGTGCACATCGATGCTGAGACCACGGCCGATGCGCTGCTGCTGCACGTCTGCGACAACGGGCCGGGCGTGCCGGCCGAGGTGCGCGAGCGGCTGTTCGAGCCGTTCGCGTCGCGCAGCCCGGGCGGCACCGGGCTCGGCCTCGCGATCGTCGCGCGCGTGATGAACGCGCACGGCGGCAGCGTCGCGCTGACCGAGCGGGCGCCGTGGCGGACCTGTTTCACACTGAGATTTCCGAGGGCGACATGAGCGATACCGATGACACCGCGCCCGAGGCGGGGCGCGTGCTGCTGGTTGACGACGAGGCCGCGTTCCAGCGTCTCGGCGGCACCTTCCTGCGCGGGCTGGGCCACGAGGTCACGCTCGCAGGCGACGGCGAGCAGGCGCTCGAGGCCTTCGCGCGGCAGCGGCCCGAGCTGGTGCTGCTGGATCTCGCGATGCCGCCGCACATGGACCCCGAGATCGGCCTGGAGCTGATCCCGCGCTTCGCCGGCGTGCCGGTCATCGTGCTGACGGGCCACGGCGAGCACGAGCTCGCGCTGCGCGCCACCGAGCTGGGGGCGTGGGACTTCCTCACCAAGCCGATCGATCCCGACATGCTGCGCTTCGTCGTTGCGCGGGCGCTGCGCAAGGCACGGCTCGATGCCGAGATCGCCACGCTGCGCAGCACGCAGGCGACCGACGACCTCGGCATGGTGGGCCAGGCGCCGGCCACCGCGCAATTGCGGGCGATGGTGCGGCGCGTCGCGCAGACCGGCGTCAGCGTGCTGGTGCTGGGGCCCACCGGCACCGGCAAGGAGCTGGTGGCGCGGGCGCTGCATGCCTGCAGTGCGCGGGCGAGCGGGCCGTTCGTCGCGATCCATTGCGGTGCCTTGTCGGCCGAGCTGCTGGAGAGCGAGCTGTTCGGCCACATGAAGGGCAGCTTCACCGGCGCGTACCGCGACCAGCCGGGGCTGGTGGAGGCGGCGCACGGCGGCACGCTGTTCCTCGACGAGGTTGGYGAGATGCCGCCGCCGATGCAGGTGAAGCTGCTGCGCTTCCTGCAGGAGGGCAGCTTCGTGCCGGTGGGCGGGCGGGTGCAGAAGAAGGCCGAGGCGCGCGTCGTGGCGGCCACGCACCGCGAGCTGGAGGCGATGGTGCGCGACGGCGCGTTCCGCGAGGACCTGTTCTACCGGTTGAAGGGCGTGGTGCTGCGCACGCCGTCGCTGGCCGAACGGCCGGCCGACGTGCCGGTGCTTGCGACGCGCTTCCTGCACCGCGTGGCGCCGCGCGCCGGGCTGTCGGCCGGGGCGCTGGCCTGGCTCACCGCGCGCGAGTGGCCGGGCAACGTGCGCGAGCTGAAGGCGGTGGTCGAATCGGCCGGCGCCTTGCTGCTGCCGGACCAGCGCGAGGTCGATGCCGACCTGCTGCGGCTGGCCAGTGGCGACCCGGCCGAGGTGGCGAGCGCCTCGCACATTCCGCCGGGTGGCGATGCGGCCGGCCCGCTGGACGCCGCGCTGACGGAGCTGGAACTGCGCCTGGTGCGCGACGCGATGACGGCGGTGGGCGGCAACCAGTCGGAGGCGGCGCGGCGGCTCGGGATCTCGCGCGTGGGGTTGATCAAGAAGCTGACGCGGCTCGGCTTGCGCTGAGCCACGCGCCGAGGGCGGTGGCGACGGCCCATGCCACGAAGAAGCCTAGCGTGGCATGCGTGGCAGTGCCGCTCTCGGTCAAGGTGTCGAGCACGGGCTGTAGCAGCCGGACGCATGCGAAGACGAGCAGCGTGCCGATGACGGCGCCTGCCCACGCTGCGAGCCAGCGCCGCGGACTGCCGTGCGATCGGTTGCCGATCCACGCGCCGATCAGGAAGAAGACCGGGCAGACCGCGAAGAAGAACCAGCCGGCGCGAACGGCGAAGTCCTCCTCGCCGGCTGGGGCGGGGAATTGCGGAGCGAGCTGCGTGGCGTCGGACAGCCTGACGGCCAGCAGACAGAGTGCGAGGCCTGCCAGTCCGGAGGCGAAGGAGACCAACATTCTCTTCATGCGATCGCCCAGAACAAGGTTCTCGATGCCAGTCGGTAGTCTGACCAGTAGCCATCCCACGACACCCCGAAGTGAACGCGCAGCCAGCTGGAATATTCGGTCATGCGGGAGCCGTTCCAAAGATCGATGTGGTCGCCGGTCCGGGTCGTACCGGATTCTCCGGGGCGCCGCCAGTAGTTGGCCAGGAAGATGATGCCGCTGCGACCGGAGATCTTCTCGAACACCTCGCCCCCGGTGGAGGATTCGTAGAC
>NZ_JBFUCB010000776.1:0-2474 GCF_056405435.1 Rhizobacter sp. P1_G5
AGTTGCTGCAGCGCGTGCTGCCGCAGCGCGCGATGGACGAGACGGCCGCCCGCGCGCTGGCGGCGGTGTTCTTCCAGGGGCATGGCGACGGCGACTGGGCGCAGTTCGATCGCGGCACGCTGGGCGAGGATGAACTCGTGCCGCGGCTGGCGGCGCGCACCGGGCTCGATGCGGCGTCGGTGCGGCGCATCGTCGATGCGGTGCCGGCCGAGCTTCAGCCGCTCGCCGACACGGTCGCGTGGATCGAACGGCTGAGCGCCGCCGGGCACACGCTGCACTTCCTGTCGAACATGCCACGGCCGCTGGCGGACCACCTGGTGCGCAGCCACCCGTTCCTCGGGCGCTTCACGAGCGGCGTGTTCTCGTCACACGTGCGCCTGCTGAAGCCCGAGTTGGATATCTTCGCGCACTCGGCGCGRCAGTTCGAGATGTCGCCGGGCCGGTTGATCCTGCTGGACGACACGCAGGTCAACGTCGATGCGGCGATCGCCGCCGGTTGGCAGGCGCTGCACTTCCGCGACGCGCCGTCGTGCGAGGCCGCGCTGCACGCGCGCGGCCTGTTCCCGCGTCAACCCTGAGGCGACTCAGCCCTGATGCGCCGGCGCGGCCGGCACCGGTGTCGGCTGCGTGACGGCCGGCGCGCGCATCACGCGCGTCTTGCCGTTCGACGACACCAGGATCACCGGCTCGCCCGGGGCCAGCGTCTCGGTGCCCTTGGCCTGGATGATCGAGCGGCGTTCGCCGTTGCGCAGCTGCACCAGGATCTCCAGCGCTTCCTCGCGGGTGCCGGCACGCTCGATTGCGTTGCCGACCACCGCCCCGGCCACCGCGGCCAGCACGCCGACGGCGACCGCCTCGCGGTGCCCGCCGACCGATGCGCCGGCGATGCCGCCGACCACGCCGCCGGTGACGGCGCCGGCGCCGGACTGCGAACCGTCGATCACGACCGGACGCACCGACAGCACGGTGGCATCCTGGATCTGCGACAGGCGCTGCGCTTCATTGCGCGAGACGACATCGGGGCTGCTGGTGGCGCACGCACTCAAGGTGGCGGCAACGGCCACGGCGATCAAAAGCTTGTTCATGGGGTTCACTCCTCGTTACTCATCTGCATGGACGAGTCGGCCGCACGGCGAGTTCCGCGGCGGCGATGTAAAGAAATCGGAAGTCAGATCCGCAGTCGGCTGTGCCTTGGCACGCTGGCCAGCAGGAATTCCATCTGGTCCGCCAGTATGCGCCGGCCGCGCAGGATCATGTCCTCGTGCAGGCTCGGGATGTAGGGCAGGTACATCAGCGACATGTGCGCTTCTTCCGGCATCCGGTTGCCCTTGTGGCCATTGCAGGCGCGGCAGGCGGTGATGCAGTTCATCCAGCTGTCGAGGCCGCCGCGCGAGGTCGGCACGATGTGCTCGCGCGTCAGGTCGTCCAGGTGGAAGCGCCCGGCGCAGTAGGCGCACACCTGACGGTCTCGGGCGAAGAGCTTGGGGTTGGAGAGCGCGGGCGTCTGGCGCCAGGCCCGGCTCGGGACCGCGCCGCGCACCGCGATGATCGGGTGCACCTCGATGCGCGATTGCAGCCCGGTGCGCCGTTGCATGCCGCCGCGCAGCACGTAGAACGCATCACCCAGCGTCCATGCGACGCCGTCGCTGGCGTAGATGATCGCTGCCTCCTTCGCTGAAATCCACGATTGAGGCCGGCCGGACACATCGAGCTGGAGCACTTCCACGGATGATCTCCTTCCCCGGAGCGTAATCCATTCACTGCGTTTCGCTCAACCGTGGCGCGAATACTGCAGTGCGTTGGCGCCACAAGCACACGCTGTCACACGCCGATCACCGCCACCGGCGATAACCCGAGACTCGGGTTAACCCTCGATGGCCGCCGCTGCCGTCGCATTCCAGGGACTAAACCCTAGAAAAAAACACGGCTTGCTCGAAATAGCGGCGCGCGATCCGCACGGAACCTGCAAAATAGAACGATCGTTCGATTTTATGGATGCACCGTGAGCGACACGACCGATACACCCGTCAACACCGCCGCGGCTCTCACGGGCCGGGGCCCGCGCGATGTCTCGAAGACCCTGCAGAAGGGCCAGCAGACGCGCGCGACGATTCTCGAAGCTGCTCTCGGCCTGGCGTCGTCGATGGGGCTGGAAGGCCTGTCGATCGGCGCGCTGGCCGAGGTCACGCAGATGAGCAAATCCGGCGTCTTCGCGCACTTCGGTTCCCGCGAGGAACTGCAGATCTCCGTGATTCGCGAGTATCACGCCAAGTTCGAGGAAGAAGTGTTTTTCCCTGCCGTGCGCGAGGCCAGGGGTTTGCCCCGCTTGCGCGCGCTGTTCGAGCGCTGGGTCAAGCGGGTGTCGGTCGAGCTGGACTCGGGCTGCATCTACATCAGCGGTGCGGTGGAGTTCGACGACCGGCCGGGTCCGGTGCGCGACGCGCTCGCCACCATGGTGCAGGCCTGGCATACCG
>NZ_JBFUCB010000777.1:0-2472 GCF_056405435.1 Rhizobacter sp. P1_G5
GTCGATACCCAGCGCGACCACATCACGCAGCGGTGCAGCGCCCGGCAGCGTGGCGATGCAACGGCCGGCACGCAGGTCCCACACACGCAGCGCCCCGTCCTCACTGGCCGAGACCAGCTGCCCCTGCGCGGACTCGGCCAGCGACCACACCCAACCGCCGTGACCGTCGTGCGTCGCGATCAGTGAGCCGTCGGCCTGCCAATGCCGGACAGATCCATCGGCGCCGCCGGTCGCCAACGTGCCGTCTTGCAGAGCGAGCACCGCAAGGCCGCTGCCGGCATGCGCCTTCACGACACGCGTGCACGTCCCTGCTTGCACGTCCCACAGGCGCAGGTCGCCATCGCGCGAGATCGATGCCAGGCTGCCGTCGGCCAGCGCGGCCAGTCCGAGCACCGATTGGCGATGGCCCGGCAGCGTTCCGTGCGACGCACCGTCGAGGCGCCACAGGCGGATCAGCCCGTCGCGTCCACCGCTGGCCAGCAGGTCTTCGCCGAGCCGCGCCATCGTCCACACGTAGCCGTCGTGGCCGGGCTCGAAAGCACCTTGCGGTCGGCTCTCTCCTTCGCGGCGGTACAGCACGTCACTTCGAAGAATGTGCTTCACGCCCTGGGTCACCACCGCGCCTGCATGCCACAGGCTGTGATCGAAGACGATCAGGCTGCCGGCGCAGGGCCGCACGCGGCCGATCTCGCGCGCCGGGGCTCCACCGGTCTCGCCGCCCGGGCCAGCGGAGTAGAAGACGGTGTCGCCGCCGCCGAATGCATCGCCATCGGTGAGGTAGACCATGAAGGTCAGGCAMGAGCGGCGATCAGGCCCGCGGTAGTGCACGCCGTCCCGGTGCACATTGAACTGCTGACCCGCGCCATAGCGACAGAATCGGAAACGCTCGTTGAGGCTGTCGAACGCCCAGCGTTGACCATCGAGCAGCAGATGCTCGGGCACGTGCACGAACAGGCGCTCGCCGAGGCGCCGCGCCAGCACCGGATCGTCGACGACCTGGCGTTCGTTGTTGCGGTACGAAGGCGGGTAGTGGCTGCCGGCGCCCTCAAATCCGCGCGCGTCGCTCTGCGCGATGTGCTCACGGCACTCCTGCCTGGTGAGGAAGCCGGGGATGAGCATGCAGAACCCGGCGTCGGCCGCCAGCGGCGACACCGAAGACGCGGCGCAGGGGATGTCGGCTGCAGGCTTCGTCATGGGCTTCCGTTTCATTATTTGGTCAATCAACCAACTTATCGAAACTCTAAAGCCCGAGCCGGCCGATTGCAACGATAATTTGGTCGCATAGCCAAAAATATCTGTCGCCATGGCCCGCACCCGAAGCACCATCAACACCGAAAGCCGCCGCGCCTCGATCGTGGCGGCCATGCTGCCGGTCATGGCACAGCACGGCTACGAGAAGGCCACGGTGCAGGCGATCGCCCGCGAAGCCGGGCTGACGCCAGGACTCCTGCACTACCACTTCAAGAGCAAGCAGGAGATCCTGATGTCGCTGGTGCAGGCCATCGTGGAATACGCTCGCAACCGCTTCGCGGCGCTGGCCGATGCCTCGGCTTCACCACGCGAACGCCTGCAGGCCTATGTGCAGGCGCGGCTGGGGCTGGGTGCAGGCGCGGCGCCCGACATGGTGGCGGCCTGGGTGATGGTGGGCGCCGAAGCCGTGCGACAGCCCGAGGTGCGCGCGCTGTACGAGCAGGCCATTGCCGAAGAACTCGCGGCGCTGCGCCAGCTCGTCGCCGACTGCCTCGCCGAGGAACGGCGCAGCACGGTCACGGCCGACACGCTCGCCGCAGGCCTGCTCGCGATGATGGAAGGCGCCTTTCAGTTGTCCAGCGCCGCCGGCAATGTCATGCCGGTCGGCTATGCCGCCGAAGCGGCGATGGCCTATGCCGCGCTGGGCATCGAGGCGGCTCCCAGGTGCAAGGCCTGAGGGGGCCGCCTTCGCCTTCCTACCCGGCCCTCGGCGCCTTGACCTCGCGCGCCTTGCTGGTACCGAGGCCCGCGACGACCAGGAAGTCCCGCACGACCTCCTTGTTTCGAGGCGTGGCCAATCCGATGCCGACGGCCAGCTCCTCGCCCTCGACCAGAGACCGATAGGAAACACCTGCCCGACGCAACCCCGCGAACGATCTTGGCAGCAAGGCAATGCCACGCCCACCCGCCACATCGGCCAGCAACACGTGATGGTCAGCCGGCTCCTTGACCTTCCGCGGCGCAAAGCCGTGATGGGCGAAAACACGCTGGCAGTGGTCGTAGAACGCAGGCTGACGCGCACGCTCGAACCAGAAAATGACCTCTGCGGCGAGATCGGCGAGCCGGACGGTTCGGCGCCGGGCCAGGCCGTGGGACGATGGCATCGCCACCATCATCGGCACCCGGTCAAGCTCCATCACGTCAAGACCAGAGGCCTCCGTGGGTAGCGCGATGAAAGCTGCCGCCAATCGGCCGGCGCGCAGTTGGCGCACGAGCCTGGGG
>NZ_JBFUCB010000778.1:0-2469 GCF_056405435.1 Rhizobacter sp. P1_G5
CCGGTGAAGCCGGCGCCGACGATGACCACGTCGGCGCGCGCCGGCAACTCGGCCGGCTTCGGCGTGAAGGCCGGTGCCGTGTCGGTCCAGTACGAGTCGAGTTTCATGGCGGCCGCTCGAACGGGTTCAGAGCCCGACCACGCCGGGCAGGCCGCCGATGTCGGCGATCTCGGTGTAGCCGTAGGCCGGGTTGCCCGGGCCGTGGCCGCGGTTCACGAACACCTTGTTCTTGATGCCCAGGTCGTCGGCCGACATCAGGTCGTAGCGCAGGCTGGACGACACGTGCAGCATGTCCTCGGGGTTCGCATTCAGCGAGTCCAGCATGTACTCGAAGGCCTGCAGCCGCGGCTTGTAGGCCTGCGCCTGCTGCGCGGTGTAGACGCGGTGGAAGGGCGCGCCGAGCTGCGCCACGTTCCGCTGGATCTGGTCGTCCGACGCGTTCGACAGGATCACCAGCGGGATCTCCTTCGCGACGCGCGCCAGCCCTGCCGGCACGTCGGCATGCGGGCCCCAGGTGGGCACCGCGTCGTAGTAGCGCTGCGCCTCGTGGTCGAGGTACTGCAGGTTCCACTTGCGGCAGGTGCGGCGCACGGCGTTCTTCAGCACGTCGGCGTACGGCTTCCAGGCGCCCAGCACCTCGTCGAAGCGGTAGGCGGAGAAGTCGGCGATGAACGCATCCATGCGCTCGGCGGGGACGCGGTCGGCGAAGATCTCGCGCGTCATCTCGCTCATGCGGAACCGGGTCAGCGTGCCGTAGCAGTCGAAGCTGATGAACTTGGGGCGGAAGGCCATGGTGGGGGAGGTCCTTGTCGTGTGAGGGCGGGTGGGTGTCAGCGGGTTCGCCTTGTCATCACCATTTCATTGAAGCATGTGCGACCAACGAGGAAGTGGGGATTTGGCGGGTGCCACGCGTCGAAGCTGTGGTTTCACGGGCCCGTCTCGGCATGGCGTGCGGTCTGCGCTGCGCCGGTGCGGTGGTGCACTTCATTGCGGCGACGCGAAGTCGATCAGCACGCTTTTGACGCGCAGGTTGGCCTCGACCGCCTGGCGCCCCAGGTCCTTGCCGATGCCCGACTGGTGGTAGCCGCCGGTGGGGATGACGAAGTCGTCGCTGCGCCCGTAGCGGTTGATCCAGACGGTGCCGGCCTGGATCGCACGCATCGCGCGCAGCGCGCGCCCGAGGTCGGCGGTGTGCACGCCGGCCGCGAGGCCGTAGTGCTCGTGTGCCGCCAGCGCGAGGCCTTCTTCTTCGTTGTCGAACACCTGTACTGTCAGCACCGGGCCGAAGATCTCTTCCAGCACCGCCGGGTTGCTGGCCTCTACGCCCTCGATCAGCGTCGGCCGCCAGTAGGCGCCGCCGCTGCCGACCTGCGCCAGCGTGCCGCCGCAGCGGGTGTGCGCGCCGGCGCCGCGGGCGCGCTCGACGATGCCGGCGATGCGTGCCGCCTGGGCCGGCGAGATGATCGGCGCGAGCGTTGCCGCGGCGTCCCAGGTCGGCCCCGGGCGCAGTGCCTCGAAGCGCTGCACGATGCGCTCGACCAGCGGCTCGGCGATGCGCCGCTGCACGATCAGGCGCGAGCCGGCGACGCACACCTGGCCGGCGTTGCCGGTGATCGCGCCGGCGATCGTCGCGGCCAGCCGCTCCAGGTCGGGCACGTCGTCGAACACCAGCTGCGGGCTCTTGCCGCCGAGCTCCAGCGTCACCGGCTTCGGCCCGTGCAGCGCGCAGGCGGACATGATGGCGGCGCCGGTGCGCGTGGAGCCGGTGAAGGTCATCTTCGCGATGCGCGGGTGCCGGCTCAGCGCCTCGCCGGCGGTGCGGCCGTCGCCCTGCACGATGTTGAACAGGCCCGCCGGCACGCCGGCCTGCAGCGCCAGCTCGGCCAGGCGCAGCACCGAGAACGGCGTCAGCTCCGACGGCTTCAGCACCACCGCGTTGCCGGCCGCCAGCGCGGCACCGACCTTCCACGAGGCCATCACCAGCGGGAAGTTCCACGGCGTGATCGCGCCGACCACGCCGTAGGGCTCGGTGACGGTCAGGCCCAGGTGGTCGCTGCGCGTCGCGGCGACCTCGCCGCCCAGCTTGTCGGCGTACTCGGCGAAGAAGCGCAGGCCTTCGGCGGTGAACGGCACGTCCCAGGCCAGCGCCTCGCGCAGCGGCCGGGTCGAGCCGACCGCCTCGAGCGGCGCCAGCACCGCGCCGTCGGCCTCGACCAGGTCGGCCCAGCGGCGCAGCACGCGGGCGCGTTCGCGCGGCGGGCGGYGCGACCAGTCGCTGGCGCGCCAGCGCGTCCACGCGTTCTCGACCGCCTGGTCGACCATCGCCGCGTCGGCCAGCGGCAGCTCGGCCTGGTGGCGGCCGTCGGACGGGCGCGACACCGCCAAGCCCGCGGCCTGCGCCGGGCGCAGCAGCCGGCCGTCGATGAAGTGGCCGCTCGGCACGTCAATCTGATCGGGATGGAAGGTGTG
>NZ_JBFUCB010000779.1:0-2460 GCF_056405435.1 Rhizobacter sp. P1_G5
TCGCGAGGATGCGCGAGACGGTGGTCTTGCCGACGCCGCGCGTGCCGGTGAACAGGTAGGCGTGGTGCAGGCGTTGCTGCGTGAGCGCGTTGGCCAGCGCCTGCACGACGTGCTCCTGGCCGACGAGGCCTTCGAAGTCACGCGGGCGGTATTTGCGGGCCAGGACGAGATAGGACATCGGGGCATTCTACGGGGCCCGGTGGTACCCGATAATCGCGGTTTCGGCGGCAGCGCCGACCCGTGACCGCCCCGACATCGACCCTCTGCTCCCGATGAAATCCACCCCTGCTTCCCCCGACACGCTCAGCTACGAACAGGCCGGCGTCAACTACGACCTGATCGACCCGCTGAAGGTGGCTGCACAGCGCGCCGCGAAGGCCACCGGTGCCCACCTGGCTGTACACGGGTTCAGCGAGGTCGAGGCCTCGCGCGGCGAATCGRCCTACGTGGTGGACGTGGGGCCCTTCTATCTGGCCTCGATCGTCGAATGCCTGGGCTCGAAGGCGCTGGTGGCCGACGAGATGAAGGCGCTGACCGGCAAGAGCTACTACGCCGGCATTGCGCAGGACACGATCGCGATGGCGATCAACGACCTGATCACCGTGGGTGCGACACCGCTGGTGGTGCAGGCCTACTGGGCCGCGGGCGGCTCCGACTGGTTCTCCGACGCGCAGCGCGCGCAGGYGCTGGTGGAAGGCTGGAAGGCCGCGTGCGACACCTGCCAGGTGGCCTGGGGCGGCGGCGAGACGCCGGCGCTGGCGGGCATCGTGGCCGAGGGGCGCATCGACCTGGCGGCGAGCTGCACGGGGCTGATCAATCCGAAGGAGCGGCTCTCGGTCGGCGACAAGCTGGCACCGGGCGATGCGATCGTGCTGCTGGCATCGAGCGGCATCCATGCGAACGGGCTGAGCCTGGCGCGCAAGCTGGTGGAGCGGCTGCCGAAGGGTTACCTGACCGAGGTGCAACCGGGGCTGAGCTACGGCGAGGCGCTGCTGGCGCCGACGGTGCTGTACTCGCCGGTGACCGAGGCGCTGTACAAGGCCGGCATCCAGCCGCACTACTGCGCCAACATCACCGGCCACGGCTGGCGCAAGCTGCTGCGGCATCCGGCGAAGCACACCTACCGCATCCACAGCGTGCCCGAAGTGACGCCGGTGCTGAAGTTCATCCAGCAGCATGCGCAGCAGGATGATCAGGAGGCGTACAGCACGCTGAACATGGGCGCGGGGTTTGCGATCTTCGTGAAGGCGGAAGACGCGCAGCGCACGGTGGAGGTGGCGCAGGCCGCGGGCGTGAAGGCCATCGTGGCGGGCGCGGTCGAGGCCGGGCCGAAGCGGCTGCTGATCGAGCCGCTGAACATCGAGTTCGGCGACGATTCTTTGCAGCTGCGCTGAGAAGGCCATTGYCCGTCGCCTACAATCCGCCGCGACGGGCCTCCCCGCATGGAAGCACGGCCAACCGGGTCAGGTCGGGAACGAAGCAGCCCTAACTGTTGCGACCAGTGCCGGGGGTAAGGCTCGTCACCTCTCCCCTCTTCTCTTTCGGTTCGACCAGAACTGCGCTCGCCCACCTCCGTTCGGGCTGAGCCTGTCGAAGCCAGCGAGACCAGCAACTCCACTCACTCGCGTCGTGCATGATCTCTTCATGCCGAACTACTCTTGGTCGTGCCTCTCCTGCGGCYAGACCAACTCCAGCCAAGCCTGGCACTGCAGCCTGTGCACCTGCCCCGCGAACGCCACCGCGAAGCAGATCGATTCGAGCCGGGCCCGACACGTGGCCCGAGATGGCCAGATTCAGTCTGGCGCCGCGGAGAGCCCGTCCGGCAACCTGCCCGCATTCGACGTGCTGTGCCGACCCCTGTTGTTCCTGCTGCTCGGATGGTGGCCGAAGCACAAGCCGGATGAACGTGGCGCTCCTTGAAGCCGCAGCCCGCGCAAAGGCACCGGATGCCCGCCGCACATCACCACACAGATCCTTCCATGACACCGCTCCCCAAACGGATCCTTCACCAGCTCATCGCCGCCATCGGACTGACCCTGCTGTGCACGGCAGCCCCCGCCGCAGACGACCCCAACCTTCAAGGTGGGCGTGCGCGTTGATCCAGCCCGTGAGGGTGCGGGCGCATGCAGCCCTCGAGGCGACACCGGCCTGCGAACCGGCGCCAGCCCGAGCAGTTCGCTCGCCTTCAAGCCTCCCTCGGGATGGGCTCCGAAATTGATGGATCCGTCCGCTGACAAGCGCCTGCCGGCGACCGTCGTGCAGAGCCGGTTCCTCGCCGAAGTCGGCGCGCCCGCGTTGTGCACCGGCGAGGACCATGTCTGCGCGCGGTCGTGTCGCGATGATCAACATCGTGAGCGATGAGAAGGGGCCGGAGGTGGACGCCGCCTCGAAGCTCATCGTCGAGCAGTTCCAGCCACAGCTGCGCCGCGACAACCCTTGAATTGCATGTAAGCTTCACGC